>JAJRUA010000402.1 GCA_024278035.1 Planctomycetota bacterium
GACCAGTGCGTTAGAAGAGGCGGCGTAGCCGTCCTTCGTTGCGATAAGCGAAAGCTTGTCTGTCAGGCGTGCCCGAATTTGTGCGGCGAAGAGTTTAATCGTTCCTCCACCAGCAGCCGTCGGAACGTTATGGTTGATGTAGATGAACCGAATTTCTGTAACGTTTCGCGGGTCCTCAAAGTAAACCGGGTTGGTCATCGGGCTGATGAACTCATCGAAGCCCCCTTCCGACTTACAAGCGAAGCTGCTCAGCAGCTTTTCAGGAAGTGCACAAGTGGTGCCGCAAGGGTCGTAAGTCAGAACGCCTCGTCCAAGAAGACCGCAGTTTTCTAGAGGACTACAGCAACCACTTCCACATGAGCTTCCACATCCGACGCTGTCGCAACATCCGCCGTCAAAACAGCCGTTGTCGCACGTGTCGCAGGAATCGCCACAGGCAGTACTCCAACTAGCCTGTCCAATTTCGGTGTCGGCCATCGCCGATTCTGTGGGGAGCACCCCATCAAAGCAGGCAGAAACATCCGCCGCCGTGGTAGTGGCAGCCATGGCTGCCATGGTGAGAGCGGCCAAGGCCGCCGTGTAATTTCCGATCCGTCGCATTTTAACACCCTCCGTCATGTTTCGAGCCACGCAATTGAAAAGCCGAGCGCGTGGTGACCCTGCTGGGGGCGTTCTCCGCAAAGCCCCATCCATTGACGCCCTTCGGTTGTCTAGTTCACAGTTGGTTGAAAGAAGTTAGGCGGATGGAAGGAGCGGAAAAATTGGGGAGGATTCCGCAAGCGTTGCAATCGAATCACCGAAAAAGCAACCTCCTTGACATAAAGACAAGAATATCCCCTTGTAGTAGATTTAGTGTGAGGCTACAATTCGCTTTGGAACAAGGCTTTTTTACCTTTTTTTACGTGTAAGTTTTTTTTTGACGGGGGCCCCAAAGTCATTATGGTTGTTTCTCAGACCGCAGAGTACGCCCTCCGGGCAGTCGTCTGGTTGGCCCAGAGACCGGGGAAACCGCAGACAACGCAACAGATTGCAGCGGGTACGCACGTCTCGCCCAGCTACTTGCCCAAAGTGCTCCAGCCCTTGGGGCGAGCCGAGATCATCACCAGCCAACGGGGGATAAAAGGTGGCTATTCCCTTAGTCGTGATCCAGAGAGTCTCACCGTGCTGGAAGTGGTGAGCTGCGCCGATCCGATCAAGCGGATTCGCCAATGCCCTTTGCACATCGAGAGTCACTGTGGCACTCTCTGCCCTTTGCACAAGATGTTGGACGATACGATTGCCGCAACGGAGCTTCGGTTTACCGAAGTAACCATCGCGAGCCTGTTAAGACAGGAAACAGGGGCAATTCCGTTATGCGAGTCGGCGACCATCAATTTGGATTCATGAGCTTCCCTACTGACGCTTCCCTATAGGGCCTCCAACATTGGCGGCGACACGGATTGGCTGCGACACGGATTGGCTGCGACACTACGTCGCCTCGAAAGGTCGTGTTCACTTCCACTCTTAGCGCAGCGGCCTTCTTCGGGCACAATCTGTCATCTCAACTCAAGCTTCCAGTTTGTACCAACCGATCCTTTATCTCTCGAATCCTAAAAGGTCCGAAACGGAATGAGCCAAGCCGCAACCGCTGCCCCAGTCGATGCACCTGAGGTCAACGCACCTGAGATGGAGCGATTTAGCTACGACGATGCGATCGTGCGAATGTTCACGACCGCCACCCTGGTGTGGGGCGTCGTCGGTTTTCTCGTGGGGATGCTACTCGCGCTGCAATTGCCTTTCCCTGCATTGAATGGCGGGATTGAATGGATCAGCTTCGGTCGGCTTCGTCCTTTGCACACCAATGCGGTGATTTTTGCGTTCGGAGGGAACGGCATTTTTGCGGCCATTTACTATTCGACGCAACGCTTATGCAAAGCGCGAATGTGGTCCGACACGTTGAGCCGACTTCACTTCTGGGGCTGGCAAGCGATTATCGTCTCTGCCGTGCTCACGCTTCCCTTTGGCATCACGCAAAGCAAAGAGTACGCCGAGCTTGAGTGGCCGATTGATATCGCTATCGCGGTGGTTTGGGCGGGCTTTTTTGGCGGAAACTTCTTAATGACGCTCGTCAAACGGCGCGAGCGGCATCTTTATGTTGCGCTATGGTTCTACATTGCGACGATCATCACCGTCGCGATGCTCCATATCTTCAACAATCTGTGTGTGCCAATCCTTTCGCCCACGATGATGAAGAGCTACCCCATCTATGCGGGGGTTCAGGACGCGATGATGCAGTGGTGGTATGGCCACAATGCCGTGGCGTTTTTCCTGACGACTCCGTTCCTCGGGCTGATGTACTACTTTTTGCCGAAGGCGGCGGATCGGCCAGTCTTTTCTTATCGTCTGAGTATCCTGCACTTTTGGTCGTTGGTGTTCATCTACATTTGGGCCGGCCCTCACCACCTGCACTACACGGCAATACCTGAATGGGCCCAGACGCTTGGCATGGTCTTTTCCGTCATGCTTTGGATGCCTAGCTGGGGCGGCATGATTAACGGCCTGCTGACACTCCGCGGTGCGTGGCACAAGGTGACCACCGACCCGGTGCTAAAGTTCTTTGTTGTTGCCATCACTTTCTATGGAATGAGCACATTCGAGGGGCCGTTGCTCTCCATAAAAGCAGTGAACTCCCTGAGCCATTACACCGACTGGGGTATCGCCCACGTCCACTCCGGAACGCTTGGCTGGAACGGCTTCATGCTGTTTGGCATGATTTACTGGCTAGCCCCCCGTATCTTCCAGACGAAACTCTACAGCACCTCGCTCGCCACCACCCACTTTTGGATGTCGACGATCGGCATCCTCGTCTACGTTGTGCCCCTTTACGCGGCAGGCCTGATGCAGGGGCTGATGTGGCGAGGCATTACCCCCACGGGGCAACTGGCTTACCCCGACTTTGTCGAAACAACGCAAGCGATCATCCCAATGTATTACCTGCGAGCCGTTGGGGGCGGGCTTTACATTTTGGGCACGCTGCTCGGATGCTGGAACTACTTCAAGACATGGCAATCCAGGCCGAAGGTTTACGACGTTCCGGTCTACGAAGCGCCCGCCCTGAAGGACGTTGCCTTCACCCCTGAGCAACCGCCGACCTCGGACCTCCAGATTGTAACGGGCTACGCTAAAGCGTTTGATGTTTGGTGCAGTTTTTGGTGGCACCGCGTGTGGGAACGAAAGCCCATTACGCTGACGATCATGACCACAATCGCTGTGGCCTCGGCGTCGCTTATGGAACTGATTCCGACGTTTGTCATCCGGTCCAATGTTCCGACGATCGCAAGCGTGACGCCTTACACACCATTGGAACTAGCGGGGCGTGACTTGTTTGTGAGTGAAGGGTGCTACAATTGCCACTCGCAAATGATTCGGACCACCATTGGCGATACCAAACGCTACGGCGAATTTAGCAAGCCGGGTGAAAGCGTCTACGATCATCCGTTCCAGTGGGGTTCGCGACGCATCGGGCCCGACTTGGCCCGGGAAGGTGGCAAGCAGAGCCATCTCTGGCACATCTTGCACTTCCGCAATCCGGACGACCTCAACCAAGGTTCGATCATGCCGGCCTATCCTTGGCTCATGAAGCGGAAGATCGATTTTGATTCGATACCCCTTCGGATTGGGGCCATGCAGACGCTCGGTGTCCCCTACCCCGAGTACGAAGGCTTGGATCGAGATCAATCGAGGGCCGATGCCGTGGCGCAAGCGGCAGAAATCGCAGCGGCGTTTGTTGAGCAAAACGAAGGGCCCTATGTTGACCTCCAGGGACAACAGCACGATCTGGCGGACAAACGGGTTGTCGCCTTAGTTGCCTTCCTGCAACGGGTGGGAACGGACCTCTTCAAGACCGCCGGCGAAGAAGCGGATGCCCCCGCCGAGGCGGGAGAAGTGTCGAATGAAGAGGAGGCTTCTTCCGAAACCAATAGTGCGGTAACTCCGTCCGAAGGAGACGATCCATGATTAAAGAATCACTCTCCGAGGCCAACCTTGCCTATTTTGCCGTGACCGGATTGATCCTGTTTGTGGCGGTGTTTGTGTCCGCCGCCCTGTGGGCCATGTCACGTAGCCGGAAGGAAATCGAGAGTTGGTCTTCGTTGCCTTTGGCCGATGGTTCCGATCCGGTCAAGCCACGCAAGAAATAGATGGCAGCTAGCCCAAACGGCAAACTGTAATATTTTTTATTTTGGATAAAGCCTCCACTCCTACCGCTTACGCCCCACCGATGTCTACCTCTGAAAACCGACCCACCGATCCTGCCGCCGATCAACTCTCGGATCATTGCTACGATGGCATCCAAGAGTACGACAATCCCACGCCGCGCTGGTGGGACTTGCTCTTCCTCGGAACGGTGATCTTTGCGCCCATTTACGCCATTTGGTTCCATGCCCCGCAGATGGGACGCACCCATGTGGCACGCCTGGAGGCGGCCCAGGCTGACAACATGCGTCTGCAATTCGGCGAGATCGGCGAACTGACCGGCGACGAGGCGACGATCCTCAAGTACATGCACGATCCGAAGTGGCTCAAAGTGGGCGAAGCGACTTTTGTGACGCACTGTGCGTCGTGCCACGGCCGGGAAGGGGAAGGCATCTCGGGACCCAACATGACCGATGACTCTTACATTCACGTGAAACGGCTCTCCGATCTTGCCAAGGTTATCAGCGAGGGGGCCAAGGCGGGGGCCATGCCTGCCTGGGGCAATCGGTTGCATCCGAACGAAGTGGTTCTTGCCGCCTGTTATGTGGCCTCACTGCGTGGGCAAAACTTGCCGAGTGCTCGAAAGGAAGAGGGGAACGTGATTCCGCCATGGCCGACCGCCCCCGTCGCTGTTACCGTCGCCGACGAGGCTCCGGAAACGCAAGAGACCAAAACCAAAACCAAAACCGAAGGCCTTTGAGCCAAAGCTGGATGGACGAGGCAACCGACTGGTATGGCAAACGAACTTCCACTTCTTCATCCCGAGGAACGAGTTCTCTCAACGCTTGACGCCGATGGCCACCGGCGCTGGCTCCGTCCTAAGCTCGCCAAGGGCCTCTTTTGGCACCGTCGCCGAATTGTTGCCTACGTGTTGATAGCCGTTTATACCCTGCTGCCCTTTCTCAAAGTCGGCGGTAGGCCGGCCCTGCAATTCGACATCTGGAACGGACGCCTCCATCTTTTTGGGTTCACTTTCCTTCCGACGGACATGGCCCTGCTCGCCCTCTTCGGGTTGATGGTCTTCTTATCCATCTTTTTTGCTACGGCGGTCTTTGGCCGTGTTTGGTGTGGTTGGGGCTGCCCACAGACGATTTACATGGAGTTTGTTTTTCGTCCTGTGGAGCGACTCTTCATGGGGACCCGTGGCAAAGGGGGAAAGCCACCGAAAAAAGGGGGCGCCGCATGGCGTTCCCTCGCCATGTACGCCACTTATCTCGTGATTTGCTTGCATTTATGCAACACGTTCCTTGCCTATTTTGTTGGCGTCGATCAATTGCACGCATGGATTTGGACCGCCCCCCCCTGGGAACATCCTGGCGCATTCGCTTTGGTTCTGTTTGTCACAGGCCTGATGCTATTCGACTTTTGCTACTGGCGCGAACAACTCTGCATCATTGGTTGCCCTTACGGCCGGTTCCAGTCGGTGATGCTCGACAAGTCGAGCTTAGTGGTCGGTTATGACCGAAGGCGTGGTGAGAAGCGTGGGCATGGGCGAGACCGAAAAGCCAAGGGCCTTGGGGACTGTGTTGATTGTAAAATGTGTGTCGATGTTTGTCCGACCGGCATCGACATCCGCGATGGGGTGCAACTGGAGTGCGTCAACTGCACGCAGTGCATTGATGCCTGTAACACGGTGATGGACCGTGTCGGCTTACCCCAAGGGCTCATTCGCTACAGTTCCCAATCGGCTATGGAAGGCAAGCCGATGCCCATCCTACGGCCTCGGGTAATGATTTATGTTGGTATTATCACCGTCGTAGCAGGTATCTTCCTAACGCTCTTAGCCAACCGGAGCGCCTTTGATGTGACTCTCCTGCGTGGCCTGGGCCGACCTTTTGTCGTGCTGGATTCTGGTGAGATAGAGAATCTCCTTCGGATGAAGATCGTCAATCGGACCGAGGAAGAGCGGTCGTACCGCGTCGAAGTGACAAACCCACCCGCCGCGCGCTTAGGTGAAGAAATCACAATAACATTGGCAGCCGGCGAGACCATCACCGATCCC
>JAJRUA010000403.1 GCA_024278035.1 Planctomycetota bacterium
CGTTTCAGAAATTTCGCGCTGGCTGGCAATGCACCCCTCCGGTGTGTGGGTCTGCCTCGATAACGCGAGAATAAAAGCAGACGTACCGCTGGTCGGACGACTGCACTTGGCTCCTGGCGTCCGTTGGCAGCAACTCGGTCCGCAGCAATTGTTGCTGACCAAGAATGCCACACAACGTTGGCTAACGGTAACTCCTGGGACCGAACTAGGAGAAGCCCAAGGTTGGTATTGTGACCGCTTTGGGCACCGGGTTAGGACCCAAGTGATTACCTACCGTCCCCGAAATGCTCATCCCAACCAATGCACTTTCGGCTGGTCGCTCGCCCCTCATGGAGAAACGGCGGTTACCATTGACGATGCGACCGGTCAGGCACAGATAACAATCGCTGCTGGCTGTCAGCCGGTGGAGTGGCAATTTCCCCCATGAAAATGCCCCTGAAAATGCCCCTGAAAATCGCCGATCCTACGAGCGTCTTGGGCCTCGCTGGCTCCACAGGCGGTACTGTCCTCCTAATTCTCATCACTTACCCAACATTCGGCCGTTTTTTTGCGAATCAATTGAGCCGAAGACCGCTAGGCATTAGCATGGAAGGGGGTATGGGCCGACATGGAACTTAAAGCCCTCTGAGTCGATTCCGTCTGCTACCACTCAGTCACCATCACTCAGTACTAGTCTCAATCTACCTCACTGAAATTCCCCCTAGTTGAAAGCGCATGGCCCTGCCCTTCGATCCACAAGCTCCCAACTACGCCCTTGCGAATCAGCCTGGCAGCCAGGTGGCCTACGCGCCTTCTGAGCAAGAGGGCGAGGCAAGCGGCTCTAACCTGCTTGCCATCGCTTGGCGAAGCCGTTGGCTGATCTTGCTGTGTACCCTTCTTGGTTGTGCAGCAGCCTGGACCTACTTGCAAAAAGTCGTTCCTCGTTACACTAGCGTGGCAAGAATCTATGTGGAACAATCGATCCCACGGTTGTTGGCAAGCGATCCCTCGGTGGGAGGTTTTTCAAATAATTATCTCTACACACAAGCTGAGTTGATTCGCTCTGCATCGGTGTTGGCAGCCGCTGCAGAGGCTCCCGAGAATGCCTCCTTAGGCACCTTCCGCAGCGTCGATAACCCGGTTGCTCTCCTTAGGAAAAAGTTGCGGGTATTCGTTGGCGATCGAGACGACATTATCAGCATCTCCATCGAGCTTGAGAATGCTAACGACGCTGCTCAAATCATCAACTCGATTGTTGATGCCTACATTACAAAGTACGCAGAACGGAAACGAACTAGCGTTATTGATGTGCTGACCATCCTTCGCAACGAAAAGCAGCGGCGCGATGAAGAGCTAGAGCAACGTCGCCTCAAGCTGGAAAAGTTTCGTAGAAGCCATCTCGCCTTGGCCGTACAGTCCGGTGAAGACAACGTCGTAACACAACTCTTTTCCGTACTCTCTTCTGAGTTGAACACGACTCATATTGATCTCCTGGAAGCAAAAACTCGATTTAAGCAAGCCAGTCGAATGCTTGAAAACCCCGACCAATTGCCCTTCTTGGTGGAATTGGCCCTTTCGGGGCACAATGCTCTACGAGGTGCGGAGTTAGAGAGTCAGGTACGACAAGTCGAACAAAACTTGATCGCTCAGCGTTCCAAGTGGGGAGAAGGCTACCCGGCTGTTAAGCTTCTCCAGGAGTCGCTCAAGGAGTTGAAAGCGCGGCATGAAAAGCAGCAGGAATCCGTTGTAACCGCATATATCGATACGCTCCGGCAAAACTATGAATTGTTAGTACAACGCCGGAGCGAATTACAACAGGCTTATGACAAGCAGTTTCAACTCGCAACTGAAGTCAGTGTTCAAGCCAATGAATTGGAGTCGCTTAAAGAGGCGTACAACCGAACCGCCCATCTTTGCGATATCTTAGACGATCGGATCAAGGAAGTGAATCTGTCCGAAGAGGTCGGAGCCATGAACGTCCATATCATGGACGTAGCCGCTCCCGGATCGCTATCGTATCCCCTCCCGGCTAAAATGCTCGCGATGGGGACCTTGCTCGGCGGCTTACTCGGGTTCGGCTTTGCATGGCTACGCGATCTTCTTGATCATCGCCTCAAGTCGATGGACGAAATCGCTTCGGCCCTTCAGTTACCAGTGATTGGGGTCGTGCCCTTGATGGCTGGATCGCGAAGTCGAACCGAAGGAGGGCGAGTGGTCGCCTTACAGCCACGGTCGATGCCTGCCGAGGCGATTAGTACTTTACGCACCTCGCTCCATTTTGGCGTCGCCGGCCCTGCCTCCAAAGTCTTTGTCGTTACGTCTCCTGCTCCGGGCGATGGTAAGTCCACCGTTGCTAGTAACTTGGCAATCGCCATGGCAGAGGCCGACCAACGCGTTCTGCTAATTGACGCTGATATGCGGAAGCCTAGTCAACACGAAATTTTTGGCATTGAAACCGATTATGGGTTCTCGGCATTGCTGTCAGGTGTTCTGTCGATAGAAGAAGCAGTGGTTCCGTCTGGCACAAAGTCTCTCGATATCCTTCCCTGTGGCAAGCGTCCTCCCAACCCTGTGGAACTCCTAAACAACGGAGTCTTCCCGGAAACCCTCAAACAACTCTTGTCGCAATACGACCGTATCATCATTGATTCGCCTCCCGTAATGCCGGTTGCCGATGTACGGCTCATAGCAGCGATGGCAGATTGCACGATTTTGGTGCTGCGAGCGGAAAGATCGACTCGCCGAATGAGTGTCGCAGCCCGCGACGAGTTGCTCAATGTTGGTGCTCAACGACTAGGGATCATCGTGAATGCGGCTCCTGCTCGCCGTGGGGGTTCTCACTCGGGATACGGTTATGGATACGGTGCCTATGGGCAAACCACTTTTGGTTATGGAGAAGAAGACTCCGAAAAATTAGGGCAACGGCAGCACAAGGTAACATCCGAAACGGCAAGCGGCGAAATGGTCTCTACGCCTTAAGTAATCAACAGGATGAATAGGTGAGTTTGGCGAGCCAGGCAAACCGGCCTTCGATGGAGTAGGGGCAGCAAGGCGGATAGCTGCCGCACTCGAACCGACCGAAGCAGATCCTCCGTGACGAGAATATCCTATCCCGACATGGAGCCAATCGGTGCCAGCTAATCAAATAAGAGAAGACGTTCATGGCAACGATCGGCTGGCTCTTGCCACGATTGCTATTGTGCTTGCAACGATCGTCTTCGCCGCAGCCGCCTATGGGGCTGTTGGGCCATGGAGCGAGATGCCTCTTATCCTTAGTGGCGTGCTTTTAACGGGGCTAACGGTCGCTCAAATTTGGCATCGTGATATCCGACGGATGCTTGTTCCGCTTACTCTCCTGGCCCTCTTCGGATGGATGGTCTCCTTTTCGTTGCTCCCCTTGCCGGGAAAGCTCGTTGAGTTACTTTCACCCCAACGATTCCAGACGGCTTCTGAATTTCTTGACGAAGTACCACAGCAACTCACTCTGACTTACTATCCAATTGCGACCAAGCACGGTCTTAAGCTGTTCCTGGTAGGAACTGCTGTGTTCGCTGCCATTGCGACCAGCCTCACGCGTCGCCAGCATGTCGAATGGTTGCTGCTCGGGATGGTTGGATTGGGCATGGCCGAGGCATTGCTTGCCATCGCACAAACGGCTACCAATGCCCGGGGAGTCTATTGGTCCGACTTTGCTTTCGGTGCTGCAAGGTCAGGCAGCTTCATCAATTACAGTCACTTCTCGCAATTCCTCAATCTAACCATGGGGGCTGGGCTAGGACTATTGTTAGTCCGTCTTAGCAAACAGAAGAAGGCCCAAACTTGGGGGCACGATGGTTGGGGGACGCTTTTTCGTCAGCAAGGATGGCTACTAACGGGACTTGCCCTGATTGCCGTTGCCATTGCCTCTTCGATGAGCCGTAACGGTGCAATTGCGATGATGATAGCAGGGGCTTTGGTTGCCCTCTTGCTGGGCCACCGACAAGACCTAGGATGGCGAGTTTGGTTGTTAATAGCTCTCCCGCCGCTTGTGTTTGGTGGGTTGGTGCTGGTCGGCTTCGATGCGTTTTACGACCGTCTGGCGACGCTGGAGGATAAGGCTCCGTTCGCCGAGCGTTGGGAGCTGAGCAGGGCGACCCTGCAGGTTGCCTTCGAGCACCCCCTCTTTGGCACCGGGCTCGACACGCATGCCTACGTCTTTCCTGCTTACGACCCAACCGGCTCTACCGCGCTGGCCGAACAGGCAGACAATGATTACGCCCAGCTTGCGGAAGAGACGGGGCTCCTAGGCGTTGCGATTGTTATTGCCTTTCTAGGAACTCTAGTGATGGCGGTTGGGCGTCGTTTAGCAAACGGGCCGATCTCGATAGGCTACGCCTTGTATGGCGTCGCTTATGGACTCCTAGCGGTTGGAGTGCAAAGCCTGACCGACTTTGGTCAACGAATTCCAGCCGTTTTTTGTGTTTCTGCGGCCATGTGCGGAATCGCCGTTGCAATCACCGCCAATATAAATCACCAAGCCCCCAACCCTTGCCACCCCCCCAAGCAAGGGCCACATCCGTCGGCCCTGAGGTGGCTAGCGATTTTGTTAGCCGTTTTTGCAGTTCCAATTTGGGGTTGGGCGGCCAGCGAAACCCTCCGCGATTTCCGTGCCGAAAGATGGTGGGCCCTTGCCTACACATCCGAACAAAAAATCCAAAGCTTGGGCCCCGACGCCAAGACGCAAGACTACATTGACCTAGTTGCCGCCGCAGAGGTGGCCGCAAAAACCCGCCCCGACAATGTCGAGTACGCTTTTTGGCTTAACGCTTATCGCTGGCAATTGCTCTTGAAAGGTTATGAGGGGGACTGGCAATCGATCGCTGCTTCCTCCTAAGGAGGCAAGCTGGCAAGGAAGATTGTCGATCAACTCTCGAAAGTAAGACAGCTCTGCCCAACTTTTGGGCCTGCCTACACACTTGAAGGACAAATTCGGCTTCTAACGGGGGACCCCGAGGGCGCTCGCCTAGTACGTCGGGGGGGACGACTTACGGCGCATAGCCCCCTGGCAATCCTCGCTGTCGCCGAGCTCGAAGCAGCCACAAAAGGGCATCACGAAGAGGCTCGACAGTTGCTCCAACGCGTCGTAGCTTTGGATAGCTCTTTTTACAAAGACGCTTGCCAAATCTTTGTTGAAACACTTGAGCGTCCCGATTGGGCTCACGAAATGGCAGCAGAAAATGTCAACCATCTTCTCTACCTAGCTAATTTTCTAAATCGGCACGAGCCGTATCAAGAACTGGCTGCCGAATTGTTAGCGGAAGCGGGGGCCCTGCGTGAAGAGATGGTACAGCGGGGGGAAGCGTCGGCAAGTGACATGGCAGCAGTGGCAGCGCAACACGCCGCTGCCGGAGAGTTCGAGACAGCCGTCCTGCTCTTCCGAGAAGCATTGGCAACGAACTACGAACACATTGGCTGGAGATTGGCTTTGTCAGATACCCTAGTCAAACTGGAGCGTTACGAGGAAGCCTTTCGCGAAGCGCGGACTTGCTTGAGAATTCGCCCCGGCAACGCCTCAGCAAAGCGGCGCATGGAGAAAATCAGTCTTTTAATCCCCGCGCCCGGAGCCTCGTTCCAGTTGCCACCCTCGAAGGCAAGCTCCTTGAAAGCGACTTCTTTTGAAGCGATAGACGATCCTGCAATCATTGATTTACCCTAACAGTCCAGTGGTGGGCTACCGCTCGGGAGACGAATGAAGGGCAAAAAAGTTGGATATGGGTGGGCTTTGGTAGAAGTTCTCCTGAAGGCCCCATGCTTGGCAATTGACCTGCTGCCCCAATCCGTTTATTCTCTTGGGCAGTGGCAACCGTTTGTCACTTGTCGGGCGATTAGCTCAGTTGGCTAGAGCGCCTCGTTTACACCGAGGATGTCGGGGGTTCGAGTCCCTCATCGCCCACTTTTCCTAGCTGCCTTTGGTGGCAATTCTCTGGGGCAGGGGACGACCCGGCTCTCACAGGGCATGCCCTCCCCTTTTTCGGGGCTTTATTCTGGGCTTGCTACAGGGCTTAATGCTGTAGGCGCTAGCAACTTTACTTTCCGCGTCTAAATCCACCGGTTAAGTCCGGCCTTCCGTTGGTCGGCCTGCCGCTTGGCTTGCGCAGGCCTCAATTGCCTTGCCCCCGCTTGAGTCTTTCTTATGAAAATCCTTGTTACCGGTGGTGCCGGGTACGTTGGTTCCCATGCTGTTAAGCGATTGATCGCTGCGGGGCATGAGGTTTGGGTGATCGATAACCTTGTTTATGGCCATCGGGCTGCGGTTGATGGAGACCGTTTGATTGAAGGCGATCTGATCGATCGCCCGCTTGTTGAACGGCTGCTTGCTGAGAAAGAAATTGAAGCGGTTATGCATTTTGCCGCCTATGCCTTTGTGGGCGAGTCCGTCACCGATCCCGCAAAGTATTATCAGAACAATGTCGTCGGCACGCTCTCCTTGCTCGAAGCCATGCGTTCGCAAGAAGTGAAACGCTTGGTCTTCTCCAGCACCTGTGCGACCTACGGCGTGCCGCAAGAAGTGCCGATCCCCGAAGACCACCCTCAATCGCCGATCAATCCTTACGGCTTTACTAAGCTGGTGATTGAACATGCGATGGAAGATTATCGGCACGCTTACGGTCTGTCCTATGCCGCGCTACGGTACTTCAATGCATCGGGCGCTGCCCAAGAGGGGACGATTGGCGAAGACCACACGCCTGAAACGCACTTGATCCCGCTCGTGCTCGAGGTGGCGCTCGGCCAGCGTGAGCACATTACGATCTTCGGAACCGACTACCCCACGCCCGACGGTTCTTGCATTCGTGATTACATCCACGTGGACGATCTGGCCGATGCCCACATCGCTGCGATCGACCGCTTGGTGCCCTCGGAGGAGGGCAAAGGGATGGCCATACGCTGCAACCTGGGAACAGGAAACGGAGCAAGCGTTCGACAGGTCATTGCCGCGTGTGAGAAAGTAACCGGGAAACCGATCAAAACGATTGAAGGTGATCGCCGCGAAGGGGATCCGCCCGAATTGGTAGCCAACCCGGCAGGTGCCGAGCGTCTGCTTGGCTGGCGTGCGAAGCATACCGATATCGAATCCGTCGTCGCCTCTGCTTGGCGCTGGCATGAGTCGCATCCGAATGGCTATCGCATGTTATGAGCCACCCACAAAAGCAAAAAGAGGAAAACGACATTGTTGGGTGTAGAAATTGAGCCAATACCTGAGGACTCGACCATCGCGGATAAAACTAGGTAAGCGAACAGCAAGACTTGTAATTTTCCAATGGGTCCCCCTGCAAACCTAGCAATCCATGTGCGATTTGATAACTGGGCAACAAAAATACCATAGACAAATAGCCAGCTTGCCAGCAGCCCCACGCCCCCTTCGATAAGCAAGCTCAAATAGGCGTTGTGCGATCTTGTTCGGAATAAGGCACTTTCTGTACCGATTCCATAACCTAGAAGTGGGCGATCTTTAATGCGAATTAGCATTACGGACCACACTTGGCTACGATCTAAAAAATCTCCGGAAACATCTTGTCGACTCTTGTCGCTTAGGAAGAATTTAGCGACTGGATTGGTTGAATGTAGATTGGATGTAGCCGTCTGGCGGAGAGCACCGGCCATGTCCTCACCAGCGACGGCTAAGAGCGAGCATAGAAGGACTGCCATAACAATTAAAGATGCTCGCGATGCTCGGGTCCGTGATTCCAGGAAGCCAATGGAAACAGAGCCGATCGAGGCCAGCATGCTTGTCCGGCATTGTAAAGTAAAAGCGACAAAAAGTGATCCAATCCATCCTGCGACGCTCCAAGGCCTGCTGGGCAACATTGCGAGTAAGACTAACCCGCTTGTTGCAGCACGTACTCCAACAGCATTCGGGTTTAGATTAACGCCGAGCAGAAATACGGCTGTTACCATTGTTGTAAACTCGACTAGGCCGAATAAGATAAGAGAGTAAATGACTTCCTGTTTCGAAAAAAATAAGGCACAGTTTGCCAGTGCTAAAAAAAGAAAAACCAAGCCACCCGTCTTTAGCAGACACACTCGCACAGCACCAGAATTGAGAGCCGGATCAAAAACGGCAGCAGTTGCTGATAGGCACGCGATACATCCGACAAACATTAGGCCATATTGCACTTGTCGGTATCCTCTCGACCTGAAGACGGGGCGTCGCAATAGAGCTTTTGCCACCCACAAGCAAATTGGACCGGCCAAAAGAATAGCATTGCCAAGGAGCGAATTACCCGAAATCCTCTCTAGTACCAAACCAAAACCGCTGCTAGCAAAAAAGAAGGCGAGGCAAACGACTGCAATAGGGCTGGCGGGCAGGCTAGAGCTATATTCACTTGGTGTTGGATAGTTACGCATGTGAAAATATGTAGGCACCGTAACCGTTCACAGCTCCCAGCAAAAAGAAACCGCTAATGAACGCGAATAGACGCTATAAAACGCCCCGAACTGTAAAACCTACTCAAAAAATCCTCACACAAAAGGTGGAGACCATGAGTAAGGGAAAGGAGAAACTCGTGGTTCCGCCAAACACATCTTCCACACGCTAGCACACCGCGTCAAGCTCATGGTTTTCATCCAAGGAAATCAGAACGATGTCGAATATCCGACGTGGCGGAGCGAACAAGCAGTGAGATTTGGCGAAAGAGACACGTTGGCGAGAAACGCTTGAACGGCAAGCGTCGAGCGGACTGACGGTTCGGGCGTTTTGCCAGCGTGAGGGACACACTGAATCGCCTTTCCATGCTTGGCGACGATGTAAGGCATCATCGCCCATGAGACCCACAGGCTAGGATAGACTAGGCGGTCATCCCTCCGCGAGATCGAGACCGAAAAAATGAGCGACCAACGCACACGCCGGGCATGGAAATCGTCGGAGAAGCTACGAATCATGCTGACCGACCTTGAGCCTATCGCAGCCATCAACAGTTTTCCTTTCTTTTGTGTTCTTCCTGGTTCACGAGCACTTGCTCATCATCGAACAGGACGCGGTGCGGTGGCGTATCGGTGTCGTCGAATTGGCCTTCGCGGGCAGCCCAAATGAAACCGGCGATCGCGGCGGTGGCTAACAGCAGGGCGACCGGGACCATTATGAAAAGCACAGACATTAGGTGGCCTTCGAAGGAGGCGCCCGCTTGGTGAGGCCCATCGGTAGACCTGTTGCCGCTGAGGCAAGAACCGTTGCGGAACTGAGCGGCATAAGCAGGGCCGCGACGAGCGGTGTAATCCAGCCGGCTGCTGCCAAGGTGACGGCGATTGCATTGTACACGAGCGAGATTACCAGATTCCGTCGCGCTATGCGCAAGGTTTGGACGGAAATTCGTGCGAGGCTGGCGAGAGGACCGATGCCCGGCTCCCGGATGTAAATATCCGCCGCGGCCAGCGATGCCTCTGCCCCGCCACTTACGGCAATACCAACATCCGCGGCAGCGAGAGCCGCGGCGTCGTTCACGCCATCGCCAACCATGACAACAATCGGGCGATCGTTGGGGAGAAGGGCTAGCCAATCACGGACGCGCCGTAGTTTCTCTTCGGGCGTGACCTCAGCGTGGGCGTTCTTTTCAGTAAGGCCAACTTTTTGGGCGACCAGGGCGACGGGCCCCGCCGCGTCGCCAGAGACGATTTCACAATGCCAACCAAGTTCTTCTAATTCACGAAGTGAGCTAGCGGCATCGGCTCTCGGCTCGTCACGCAACCAAACGGTTGCGAGCGCCACGCTATCGATAGCGATAACGACAACCGTGCAGCCGTCGGTTTCTCCGCGACGGATGTCCTCTTGCAAGTCATCGGCTAGCCGGATCGCATGGCGCCGCATGAAAGTAGGCGAACCAATCTGCAAGAATCCTTTTGGGCTGTGGGCGCTGACGCCTCCGTCGAGACTCTCTTCACGTTTTGTTAAGGAGAGCGGGCAGGGAATCGGTTCGTTTTGATAGGCATCGACTAAAGCTCGGGCAATCGGATGATTCGATTCCCGTTCGATGGCCGCTACAAGGGCTTGAGGCCAAGTGGGGCCATGCCAAGCGGTGACTTGTGGCTGGCCCATGGTGAGCGTTCCCGTCTTGTCCAAAAGCATTTGTCCAAGATTTTTTGTGCCGACACGGCCTAGGCTTTCCAGTGCCCTCGCATCTTTAACGAGCACGCCCAACTTTGCGGCGGCACCGATGGCGATGGCCATGGTAAGCGGTGTTGCCAAGCCGAGCGCACAAGGGCAGGCAACGATCAATAGTGCGACGCTGCTATCAATCGCCGGTGCGAGTCCTACGGTTATTGACCAAACGGCAAAGTTCAGAACTGCCAAGAGGCTAACCACCAGTACGAACCAACCTCCGATGCGATCGGCAAACTCAACAACCTGCGGCTTCGTGCCGCTCCCCTCTTCGACCAATCGCATTAGCTTGCCGACGCGGGTCGCTTCGCCGGTTGCGGTGACGGCAACGCGGAGCGTCGAGCCAACGTTCTGAGCACCGGCGTAAACGGCATCGCCTACGACGACCGGTTGCGGGACCGATTCGCCGGTGAGCAACGATTGATCCGCTGAGGATTCCCCTTGAATCACCTCACCATCGGCGGGAAAGAGATCGCCCGAACGGATTTCGACTTCATCCCCAGCGGCGAGCGATTCGACTGGCTCTTCGACAAGCGTTCCGCCCCTCAAAACGCGGCAAGAGAGGGGCGTGAGGCTCAGCATCAGGCCAACCGAGTCTTCGGCCCAGCGCTGCTGGCGAGATTGGACAAAGCGGCCGACAAGCAGCAAGAAGACGAGCACGCTGAGCGAGTCGAAGTAGACCTCGCCCCGATCCAGCAACACGTTCACAGTGCCGGCAAGGGCTCCGACTCCAAGGGCGAGAGCGATTGGCAGGTCCAAATTGGCGGTGCGCGTCCGCAAGGCAGCCCAAGCGCCACGGAAGAAAACCCTCCCGGGCCAAAGCAGCGAGAGCCAGCCAATGGCAAGGCTAAGCCAACGGAAGAGCCGCAGGAACTGAGGTTCGATCCCGTCGAAAAGACCGGCATAGAGTGCCACGGCGATCAACATACAGTTGCCCGCCAAGGCTCCGGCCACGGCCATGTGGACCAGTCGTTTCCGTTCGGCAAGATTGCGGGCTTGGCGGCCCGTTGTGTCGCGCGCCGGATGGGGGGGGTAGCCGAGCCGGTCGAGCGTCAGGGCGATCTCTGAAAGGGGCGTGCGATGCGGATCCCAAGTGATGCGGGCGAGCGACGCTCCGAGTATCAATCTTGCTTCGATCACCCCCTCCCTAACACGGGGCAATCGTTCGACAAGCCAAACACAGGCGGCACAATGAACCCCTTCCAGTCGTAGTTCGATGGACTTGAGCCCTGTGGCGGTCGTCTGCGAATGGCTTTTAAGGAACGCTTCGGAGTCGTAAGCCGCGTACTGGTTGCTGGCAGTGGCTGCCGCACGCCCTTCGCCAACAAGCCGATCGCGAACGCGATAGTATTCCTCCAGCCCACAAGCGTGGATTGTTCCATAAGCTACACGGCACCCGCCACAGCAGAATTGCAGTTCGGCATCTGCTTCAACCAAGCCAACCGGCACGGGCAAATCGCAATGATCGCAGGCGATGCTGTTAGCTGATTCTTGTTGCATGAGCCTAGGCATCGTCGTCAGGGCGTTTCCTGGTTTTCTCGACAACAGGCAGGAAGGGCATCGGGATCGGGCATTGTTGTAGTGCTTGCTTCGGCCTCACGTTGCACCGTGGCAGCAAGTACTTCGGGCGAGAGGGAGAGGCGCCCGGAGAGGGTTGCGATTCCGACCAACACCAATGCGGCCGCCGTGATGAGCGGCAACCGGTGGCCGACGGCACCTGCCAATTGGCGGGCACCGATGCCGAGCGACAGCAGCACGGGCAGCGTACCGACCCAGAAGGCAGCCATCACGGCCGCTCCGGCGAGTGGCGTGCCCGAGCCAGCGGCCGTGACGACAAAGGCATAGAGCCAGCCGCAGGGCAAGAGTGTGGTTAAGAGACCGATAATCCAAGCACGGGGCAAAGCGCTTCGCTTGGCGGCGAAGCGTTGGCCTGATTGAACGAGGCGGTTCCAAGCCGGGGGCGGTCTCCAGTGGCCCCATGAGGAACCAAATTTCCAGCCCTTGAGCCGAGCGATTTCGGCGAAACCGAAGAGAATCATCGTCCCGCCTGCCAAGGCCAAGGCGATCGGTTGCAGACCAGCCAAGGCCGAAGCCAAATCGACGAGGGCTCCTGCCGCACCGGCGGCTGCGCCCATCAGCATGTAGGTCAGAAGTCGACCGCCGTGATAAGCCGTGTGCAACAGGCTGGCGTGCCCCTTAGAACGTCCACCACTCACGGCTACTGCGCAAAAGGGGCCGCACATGCCAGCACAATGTAGCGAACCGAGCAGGCTGGCCGAGAAGACGGCGATAAACATTGCGGTCATGGTCCCTTGCCTCCGACTTCCGCGATCCATAGGTCCGACTCCGACAGAAATCGTTCGTCGCCCCGTGTCACGTTGGCAATGAGTCGCCAAGAACCGGTGCGACGCATCGGTAGTTTTGCCGTATAGAGACCAGGGCTTGATGGCAGCAATTCTTGATCGATTGCTTCATCTGCATGAGCGTAATGATAGAGCCGGACTCGCAACCTTGCTCCTTCGACGGGAAGGCCTTCGGCATCTTTTAGATCGAATGAGATACGGCGGTCGCCATTGAGCTCGGTCAGCACACTCGGCGAGGCAACAAACTTCCACCCAAGGTCTTTGCTCGCTTGACGGTCCGCTTGCAGGGTGTCCCAAGCGAGGGCGTCCTCGAACCCGACTGGGGTAACGATGGCACTCGGAGACGAAAGCGCCAGTGCGAGACCGACCATCATGATGAGCATATGCCCACCGAGCAGCGCTACAAGGAATAGGGGCCAACGGACACGTTGAAAGAAAGTGGGTTCGGTTGGAGCCATGGGGTCGCGTTCTTATTCTTGGGGCTTGGGAGCTGTGGAAGGTCCGAACAAGCGGTAACTGCACTCAACGGCGGCCTCTTCACTGTCGGTTACGAGGAGGCTGACTTCAAGCGTCCCCCCTCGGGTTGCGAAAGCTCCCTCCGGGGCAATAACTCGAACGGGATCGGTGATGGTCTCGCCGGCTGCCAATGTTATTGTGATTTCTTCACCTAAGCGCGCGGCGGGTGGGTTTGTCACTTCGACGCGGTACGACCGCTCTTCCTCGGTCCGATTGACGATCTTCATCCGAAGGAGATTCTC
>JAJRUA010000404.1 GCA_024278035.1 Planctomycetota bacterium
CCAAGCCCGCCACCGAAGAAAGCAATTCAACCTGGGCATACGCCAGAGAATCTTACCTTGTACTGAAATCTTGAGCGTCTCTTGTAACTGAGCCAGAAAGTCTCACTTAGGGATGAAACATTTCACGATTCGTGTGTTGGCGTGTCGTTCGTAACAACCACAGGCACAAAAGCAGATTCGTTCGGTTCTTCTCGCGGCTGTCCCTCTCGATCACGCTGAGCGATCGTTCGCCGCCAAGCATGGAACGACGATTCGGTAAGCCCCTCACGCTGGCAAAACGCCCGAACCGTCAGGCCGCTCGACGATTGACGCTCAAGGGTTTCTCGCCAATGCGTCTCTTTCACCAAATCCCGCTGCTTGTTCGCCATCGCTCCGATTTCCAAGGAGGAAAACCATGAGCTTGCCGTGGCGTGCTAGCGAGGAGAAGGTGTGTTTGGCGGAACGGACACATCTGCTAGATCCGCGTTCATCCGCGTCTAATTCTTCTCCTACACTCCTTCTCCATTGTGGAGGGGGGTCGGTTCGTTCGGGCTGTGGCGGTTTTTGGCGTTGCTCTTGTTGGGGCTAGCACGGGCTCAAAAAAGTGCGAGCCTCTCTAGGGAAACGACTCGGCTGGTCAGGCAAGAGACGCCGATAGCTAGCACTAAGCAAGGTAGGAATCCTTTGCTGAATAGGCGGTAGTTTGCCGCCGGACGGATCGTAACGCACCGATAGGAGATCAAGCTGTGGCCTCTATGCCCCACGACGGATCGAGTTTTTCCCACCAGCAATATAGCGACGGACCACGCACCGACTGGTGGGTCCTGGCTTTGGCGATCTTTGTGCCGATTTTGGTCGGCTATTTTGGCGTGGTTCGGCCCACGACCACACAGATGACGCTTATGCGAGGACAAGTCGCTCGGCTCGAAGCGACGCTCCACGACCTCAAAGCGATGACACCCACGGCCCAGCGTTCGGTTGGGCTGCTCACCCGATTGACGGAGCAGAAGGCCGCCATGAAGTCGGCGGAGCGAACTTTGGACCAGATCGACGAGCTACAAGATCGGCTTGTCTTTAGCATGACGCAAACGGAAGCGGTCGCCCGGGGACTCGATCAACTCGACGAATTACAGGTTCGTATCGAAGAGCAATCGGCCCTGCTAAGCCAAGCCAACGGGGCGCTGGCGACGTTGGCTGCCCTGCCGGCGGAGTTGGAATTGTCGATCGAACAGGCAAGCCGTGCCGCACCGGCCGTTGCTAAGGTTCGGCAACTAGGCGACCGGCTTGCCACGGCCAAGGAACTGTCCGCCGAGGCAGGGGCACGGATTGATGCGGTGCTCGATTCGCAACACGCCTTGCTCAAAGGAGCCGATTCGCTTGCCCTGGCCAACGAGACGCTCGCCGGATTGATGGGACTCGAAGCGAAGCTCACCTCGCCCATGCTGTCGGTGGCCGCTTCCGAAGAACGGCTTGGCGAGTTGCTGCGTCTCAAAGACTCGGTGCTCGATCAAACGGCCGATTTGCCCGAGGCGTTTGAGACGCTCGAGTTGATGGTCGGCCTCACTTCCGATTACCACCGAGCGAGCGGCGTTCTTCGCACGGTGCAGCGTTTGATGGCCGATCTGGTATTGCTTGAGCCGTCCATTGCTCGAATTGCGACGGTCGTTGAGCCGATCCTTGAGCGAACGAGCCTCAGCCAACTCGGTGGGACGGAGTTGCGGCTGGTGCTGCAAGAGTTGCAACGTCGCTACGCTGAGGCGACCAATGAGCTGAACACGCATAAGACGGTTGCCGCAAAGCCGCAGGCGGCGGCTGCGAAGTAAACGGGCGAGCTACTGGCGGACCTAGCCCACCGCGGCATTAGGATCGAAGCCAGCTGCAACCGTTTACGGTACGCCCCCGAGTGGGCCATGACGCCCGACCTGATCGGACAACTACGCCAACACAAGCGGGCCTTGCTGAAAGTCTTAGGCGAGCCAGAAGCGTTAGCGCCCGGAGGAACCCGCTGTGAGCATTGCGACTCGCCCGAGTTCACCGATATGCCGATCCACGGTGGCCAGTCGCTACGGCGTGATTGTGCGAAGTGCGGGCGTTACCACGGGTTCCCCAAGTGGTATGGCGTGGAAGGATGACAAACGGGTGGCAGAGAAGGGAGCCCATAGGTACTACTTTTTGTTCCGCCCAAACGGGGCCACACGGAAGAATCGGGGAGCTGAACTCCCTTTCTTTCTCCTTTTTCTTCGCAATGCGAAGGATAGCACCCCAACGCAAGCTGGCGCGAAACGGTGCCACCTGCAATAATAAAGCCAAACCCAAGGAACGAATCAATGGCCTCAGTTTTCAAACGTGGCGGCAGCAGAACGAAAGGTTACTGGTACGCCAGTTGGCGTGACCATAGCGGCAAGCGGCAAACTAAATGCACCCGCACAACCGACAAAGCAACCGCCGAACGGATTGCTCACAAACACGAAGCCGATGCGGCTCTCCGGCGAGAGGGCGTTATCGATCCGGCCCTCGACGACATCAGTAGGGAGTCGCAGCGGACCATTACTTCACACCTTAACCATTTCCAAAGCAAATTGAGGGCGGCCAACCGAACCGAGAAGCACGTTGTCGGCACAGTGAAAGTCATTCGGACAATTGCCGATTTTGCCAAGTTCTGTACCGCTAGCGATATTTCTCTCGAAGGAGTCCATCGTTACCCGGAAAGCTACGCGACGAGGGACGTTCCGCTCGGACGATCGCGTCTCACCTCAGTGCCATCAAGGCGTTTACCAAGTGGATGGCAATGCACCATAAGCTGCCACGCGATCCGTTGGCATCCGTAAAGAAGCCCAATCCCAAGACGGACCGTCGAGTCGAACGACGGGCATTGCTTCCCGAAGAATGGCATCGACTAGAGGCTGCTACGCTTACAGGGCCTGAACGTAATGGAATGTCCTGCAAAGAACGGATCGTGCTTTATCGTACTGCTATCCAGGCAGGATTACGTTCAGGGGAGTTGCGAAGCCTATCACGAGGCAGCCTCTATCTTGACGCCTTACCTCCCTACCTTCTCTGCAAAGCGAAGTCGACGAAGAATCGAAAAGACGCTCAGCAGTTCATCTAACCGGAGTTGGCCGATGACTTGAGAAAACTCATTGCTACGAAAATACCCACTGCGTCACTGTTGGCTATGCCCCATGAATCGAACGTAGCAAGCATGCTCCGTGATGACTTGAAGGAGGCGAGAAAAATATGGGTATCGGAAGTGAAGCATGATCCGAAGCAACGTCTTCGGCGAGAACAAAGCGATTTTCTGAGTAGCACGAACCATGCCGGGGAATCGATCGACTTCCATAGCCTTCGCCATACGTGTGGGGCATGGCTGGCAAAAACGGGAGCCCATCCCAAGGTCGTACAAACTGTCATGCGGCATTCGGCCATCACGCTAACGATGGACACTTACGGACACCTCTTCCCAGGGCAGGCAGCGGAAGCGGTCACAAGATTACAAACCATGCTATCACCCGCAAGCCAAAGAACGGCCCAAGCAACCGGCACCGATGACTTGCGAGCGCAGCGCCTGGCGCAGCGTGCCGAGCGCGAACAAGGGCAAAACGGAGCTAGCCAGTGCGAAAGCGAAGCAGGGCCAAGGCCGCAAAGGAAAATGCCCAAGTCCTTGCAGGTAATGGACTTAGGCGACGTAGTGCGAGGCGATGCGTTAGGAAACGCAAGTAGCGGAAGAGGGACTCGAACCCCCGACACGCGGATTATGATTCCGCTGCTCTAACCAACTGAGCTATTCCGCCGTATGGTCAATCGAAGTTGACCGCCGTTTGGTAATTTTAGTGCAAAAGCTCCCCGTGGTCGAGACGACACGGCTCGCCCTTGCTAGTCACGCCTCCTTACCACAAGTGCCAAGCGCCCGCCCATAGGACGTAAAGCCCTAGCAACAGGTTCGTCACGCCGTGGGCGGCGACGCAGTCCCAGTAGTTGCGGGTACGGACCATGAGCCATGTTACCAGCGTGAACCAGACAAGCGACGCCGCTTTTTCCGGGTGGTAGAGCATCGGAAAGGCCGTGCCGACAACCACCGCTGCTAGCGTCACTCGACCGAACTCGACTCGCCAGAACTCGGGGCTCACCATGTGTCGCATGAGCCAACCTCGCAATAAAAGCTCTTCAAACACCGGCACTATTAGGGCGAGGCCCACGAACCGGACCAGCAGGAAAGCATAACAAAGGGCCGTCGGACCGAAAAATTCGAATGGATTGAAAGAGGGCCTGGGGCCGAAGCCGAGCAGGCTGACAAGAAAATTGTCCTGGCCAAGGGCCGAGACAAGCTGCCCCTCGGGGTGGAACTCACCAATGCCGATCCAGAGGACGGCCCCCACAACGCCAACGGCCGGTCCAAGCCAGGTAATCCTAAAGGGCCACTGCCGCCATGCGGGGGCACAAAGGGCTAGCACACCGATCGTTATCAGGAGCTTAACGGTGTAGATGGCCGGGTAATGGTCATAAGTCAGGCCCAACAACCCTGGTTCGGCTACCTCCCCCGCCAGCGGGGCCGATGGCTCGAGGCTCCCGAGCAGTAGGTAGACGAACATCGGTGCTAGATAAAGCACCGAATTTTCTCGTGTAAAGTAGCCTGGAGCGGTATCGGGGGAGCTATCGGACATAGGGAAGAGTCGAAGAACAAAGGCTTTTAGCCGCAGGCGGAAGCCAGCGGTCGAACGGGTGAACAGGCCACCGCTGGCTTCCGCCTGCGGCTGAGGGCCATAGAGGCCCTCTCACCCGACATTCCGTGATTTTCTAGTCAAAAACGGCCTGTTCCGCTGGGCCGAGCCTGTTAAGATACAGGCTTCGGCTGATTTTGGCGATGCGTACCCTATTTATCTTGGCGACAAGCTCAGGGGTATGCTCGCTGGAAGCATCGGGGGGCTGACGCCTCACCGCTCGCCATTTCCTTCCCCTTTCCCCTTTTTTAGCTTTCCTCCGGCACGCTCCGCGCGCTGGTGGCCCCAAGGATCCGACCATGAACTTGAAGAACGTCCGCAATATCGGCATTTCGGCCCACATCGACTCTGGCAAAACCACGCTGAGCGAGCGGATTCTTTTCTACGCTGGCCGCATCCACAAGATCGAAGATGTCCGTGGTGGTGGCGACGGGGCGACGATGGACCACATGGAGCTTGAGAAAGAGCGAGGCATTACGATTACCTCAGCCGCTACGTCGCTCACTTGGGACAATCACGACATCAACCTGATCGACACGCCGGGCCACGTTGACTTTACGGTTGAGGTGGAGCGTTCGCTGCGTGTTTTGGACGGGGCGATTTTGGTGCTATGTAGCGTCGGCGGAGTCCAGTCGCAGTCGATGACGGTGGACCGGCAGATGAAGCGATACAAGGTGCCTCGGCTTGCGTTCATCAACAAAATGGACCGAACCGGCTCGAATCCTACGAGCGTTGTTGAGCAGGTTTGTGACAAGCTGGGTGCCGATGCCGTGCTGATGCAAATCCCCATTGGTATGGAAGAAAACTTCCAGGGCATTGTTGATCTCATCACGATGAAAGCCTACTACTTTGACGGCGACAATGGTGAAAACCTCCGCGTCGAAGACATTCCCTCCGAGCTACAAGAAGAGGCAGATGAGCATCGCCACGCGATGCTGGAATCGCTCTCGATGTACGATGACAACCTGATGGAAAAAATCCTCAGCGAAGAGGAAATTTCAGAGAAAGAGATTCATGACATCATCCGCCTCGCTGTGATTGAAAGTTCTTTCACGCCGGTCTACCTGGGGTCGGCCTTCAAGAACAAGGGTGTTCAGCTACTGCTCAATGCGATCAACCGCTACTTGCCTTCGCCTCCGGAGATCACCAACACGGGGACCTGCCCGAAGGACGAGACAAAAGTCATCACGCTGGAGTCCGACTCGAGCAAGCCGCTCGTCGCGATGGGATTCAAGATTACCGACGACGAGTACGGCCAGCTCACCTACACCCGGGTTTACCAGGGCAAGATCGAGAAGGGTGGTACCTACTACAATCAACGCACAGGCAAGAAAGAACGCTTTAGCCGCATTGTGAAGATGCATTCCGACAAACGCGAAGAGATTGAGGTTGGCGAAGCGGGCGATATTGTTGCCATCATGGGAATCGACTGTGCCAGCGGCGATACCTACTGTGACGAGCCCAACTACTGTTCGCTTGAAAACATCTTTGTTGCCGACCCCGTCATCAAAATGTCGGTCGAGCCAACCAGCCGTGACAACGCTGATAAGCTAAGTAAAGCCCTTCAACGTTTTCGCAAGGAAGACCCGACGTTCCGCGTCTTTACCGACGAAGAGACCAACGAGACGGTCATCGCCGGCATGGGCGAACTGCACCTTGAGGTCTATGTCGAACGAATCAAACGAGAGTATGGGGTCGAGGTTACCGTCGGGGCACCGAAGGTGAGCTACCGTGAGTCTGCCCGACAGGCGTACGAGTTTAATCATAAGCGTAAGAAGCAGTCGGGTGGTTCGGGGCAGTACGGCCACATTGTTGGCGAGATGCGTCCGATGACCGACGAAGATCGCGAAGAGGCCGAGGGTAAAGAAATGCACTTCATCGACAAAGTGACCGGTGGTCGTATTCCTAAG
Source organism: Planctomycetota bacterium (assembly GCA_024278035.1). The sequence goes on from JAJRUA010000404.1 coordinate 6,608, forward strand.
GAGTTCATCCCCGCCGTTCGCAAAGGCTTCGAGGAAATGATGGACAAGGGCCCCTTGGCAGGCTACCCCGTGGTCGGCCTGACGATCGAACTCAAGGATGGTACCTACCATGACGTTGACTCAAGCGACATGGCGTTCAAGCTCACCGCCCGTGAGTGTTTCCGTGAGAACTTTAGCCGTATGAAGCCGGTTCTTCTGGAGCCGATCATGCTGATGGAAGTGGAATGCCCCGAAGAGTTCCAAGGCTCTGTTGTAGGACAGGTGAGCTCTAAGCGAGGGATGGTTGCCGAGACCGAGACCGTTAACAGGCAAACAAAGATCGTCGCCCACGTGCCGCTTGCCGAGACCTTTGGTTACTCGACGGACCTGCGTAGCCAAACGCAGGGACAAGGTTCGTTCACGATGGAACTGCTCAAGTACGCCCCTGTGCCGGGCAGCATTCAGACGGAGATCATCGAGGCGCGTAACAAAGAGCAATAGCCTGTCCGATCGGCAGCATGACCGACCGTTACAACCGTTAGTGCCGCTGGGGCTTTTGCCCTAGCGGCACTTTTTGTTGGGTTTTGATGCTCGCAGTGGAGGGGCGTTCTAGCCAGAATAAAAAGTGTGGAAACGCCCAGCAATTCTTCGGACAAGCCTCGCCCCTTGGCCACCGCTGCGCCGTGGCTGATGCTAATTGGCGTGAGTGGCATTGGAGCCGCCGTGTTGGGGCTTCCGATACCGGTGCTGACGTGCCTGTTGCTGGTAGGCCTGGGGGCCGATGCCGATCTGGCTCGCCGGTTCATCCAGTTCGAGGCGGCAGGAATGGACCATTGGGCCACGCCGATCCGGTCCATCCACGCCGCCATGTACGCGGCCCTTTACACGCTGGGTTGGGCCGCGATGGCAAGCATGGGCCACAGTGGAGCGGCACGAACGTTGCTGCTAATCGATCTGGTGGCGAGTCTCGTGTTGTTGGTCGGAGTAACGCGTTGGATTCACCCCCGCCGTTTTGGTTAGCCCCCGGGGCTAAAAAACCTCTTACGGCGTCAATCCGGGGGGCACGCCGTTCGGGAATTGTGATTGAATCACTTGCTGGATGTATTGCACCCGATTGGCCGGCTTGGGGTGAGTGCTCATCATCTCGGGCGGTCCGCCGCCGGGGGAGGCTTCGTCAAGAACCTTCATCACGCCGATCATCGCCCGGGGATCGTAGCCTGCTTTCTCCGTGAGAAGGACGCCCCACTTGTCGCTTTCCAGCTCGGCCCCGCGGCCGTATTTCATCTGAATCATCTGGGCCGCCATTTGGGCCATGCGCGCCGAGTTTTGGTCACCGCCCGCCATACCACCGGCCATGGCTAGGCTGCTAAAGAGTTTTTGCTTGGCCATCCGTTCGTTGCCGTGCCGTTCAACGACATGGCCAATCTCGTGGCCAAGGACACCGGCGAGTTGGCCAACGGTTTTAAGACGACCGTACAGGGCCTCGGTGATAAAGACCTGACCACCTGGCAAAGCAAAAGCGTTTACAACCTGTGGGTCGGCAAGCAACGTGAACTCAAATTGGTAAGGATTATGTAGCTCGACGCCCAACTCACGCTCTTTCTCCGCCATCCAGATATCCAGTCCAACGAGCAACTCTCGGCCGATTGCATCCACTTGCTTTCGGGCCGCCGGGTCCCGAGAGACCCCATTGTGCTGCTGCACCATTTGCGGGGCCGCTTTACGAGCAAGAGCCATCTCTTCCTCTTCTTCCCGCATGGCGACCCGTTCTTTTTTGCCCGTGATTTGGTTCATGTCCCCCGGGTTGCCGTAATAAGAAACGAGGGCAAACAGCGCCAGGCCCAGAGCAAGCAGGAGCCGCATTTTGAGCCCGCCGCCCAAGGCTCCACGTCCACCTCGGCCCTGGGGCATCCTCGGCTGCTGTCCTCCGCCGACGCCAAACATGGGACGGCGTCTTTGGCCGTAGCCACCTTGCTGTCGGGGGGCCTCATAGCCTCTTTGAGCAGGTCGGCGAGTCGGCAAGGGAAAAGGGAATCTCGACATGGTAGTAACGCCTTCGGTATCGAAAGAAATCATTGCATCCGGAAAGAAGTAGAATACCAACATCTACCAAAATCTCGAAGAACCCCACGAGAATCTCTGAGATCGGCGTTAAATGTGGGCGTTCTTTGGGGTATGGTAGGGGAATTGGCTCTCGATTCGATTTATTTTCTCTTTCCGACGTTGGTTCTATGAACACGTTACGACCGATTTGGCTTTCCCTACTTGTCTTGGCAATTGCGGCTCCTGCCGTTGCCCAGGAGACGGCGGTTGCTCCAACCGCTCAGGAGGCGGCGGCACCAATTAGCGACAACGACACCGTTACCGATGAGGCGACGCCTCAGGCGGACGCCCCAGTTTCTGAGGAATTCGCAGCCGAAGAACCCGCTGCTGTGGAACCCCCTTCCGAAGAGGTTGCCGAAGAAACCGCGAAAGAAAACGGCGAAGAGGCTGAGACCGAGGAAGAGGATACTCTTACGGAGGAAGAGACGGACACGGCAGAAGCCGCTGAAGAGGAAGAGGCCTCCACCGACTGGGCCGGGCTCATCGAACGAGCGCCCGTCTTCTTTTCAGTTACTCACCACGCTGTGATTCACTTGCCGATCGCTCTTTGGCTCTTTGGGGCGTTCTTTGTTGTGGTCGGTTTGGTGATTCCCTCGCTAAAAAATCAAATTCCTTTGGCCTGTCTTATCGGCGGGGCTATCACCAGTGTCCCCGCGGTACTCAGTGGCTGGTGGTACGCCGAACACGAATGGGGCGACGACTGGCGCGAATTTGACTGGGCCAGCTTGCGTGAAAACGGCTGGAGCAGTCTCGAACACATAACGCTCCACCGCTGGCTTGGTGTTGCGCTGGTTTTTACGTCGCTCCTGCTTTCAATTCTCGCGATCCTTAGCCAACGCAAACAAAGCCGATTGTTGGGCTTGATCTGGCGCGTTGGCCTCATCGGGCTCGCCTTGGCAGTTGCTTGGGAAGGGCACCTAGGTGGCGAATTGATCCAGGGCGAAGGCTTTTTGGAAGAAGCCTTCGAGCTTTGGCTGCATCCCGAATAAAAAAATGATCGGCGACCAGCTATTGGCGAACGCGCCAGGAAAGTGACAGGTAGCCCCCTCACTCACTTTGGCTGGGGCCGACGGCCGTGTTGGACGGAGCCAGGGGGGGCTCCTCCGCCACTTCCTGCTCTATTTGCGAAGCTTTGTACCGACCGACGGCGTGACCGACGACGGCCCCACCCACTTGTAGAATCGCGTTTCCTTGCGGAAAGAAAGCTGCGGCTTGGCCTCCGATCTCAGTGCCCATCTGCGGGGCCAACACCCGGCGCGCTTCGACCTGTTCCTCCGTCGTGCCATGCTCATCGACAAATTCAAATACCGCTTGTTTGCTTCGTGCTTCGTGAACCAAACCAACAAGAGGCAAGACGCGCACTGCTGAATAGAATCCCGGATGATCGCGGTCGTGTGTATCCTTCGCCTGAGCCGCCTGCTCCATCGCTAGGGCCGGAACGTCGGAGTAGACGTGAACCGTATCGGTATAAGGGTTGTACCAATCCCCGCCAAGCAGCCGGCCGGGAACAACCGTGTAACCAATCGTGTAGAGACTGCCAAGCGTCGCTCGCCAAGCGAAGTTGATCCGTTGGTTCTCAGTGAGGCGACGCCATTCGCCCAAGGGGTCGTATTGGTTGACGCGAATCATCACACCATCGACTTCATTCGTGGCAAGATAGCCTGCTGCTCTATCGACGGTCGCTTCAGAAACATTGTGGTTATCCGCCCGACGGTCCCAGAGGAGCAGCTTGTTCGGAATCCCGAGAAACCAACCGACCGCGTCGATCGTCTTGTTCGGAGTGCCATGCTCCACATCAATAGAAAACCTTGTAACAGGGGCCTCATCAAAGGAGACTTCTGGCCCTTCAGCCCTCGACAAGGCCGGCGATGCCAGCACCGTCGCAACTAGCGTTAATCTGCGCAGAATACCCATTCTTCCCTGATTCCTTTCCCTGAATTTCAACCGTCTGGCCCTTAATTACAGGGCCTTCTCAGGAAAGCCAAGAGCAACGTTCCTCCGAAACAAAAGTTAGGCGATGCTCGACTCGGCCGGGATGTGGTCCGTCAGGTACTTCAGAATCCCGCGGACGGAAATTAGATTCGTTATTCGGTCACCATCCATCACCGGTAGGTGCCGGTAGCCACCGACATCCATTTTTTGTAGTGCAAAGGCGATTTTGTCGCGGACGGCAATAGTGACGGGGTCGAGGGTCATGAGCTGGGCGACCGGTGTGCCGAGTTGCGAGGCGGCTTCGGGGCCAAGCTTTAGGAGGGCGTCTCGCTCGGTAAACACCCCAACCAATTGTCCCCCCTCACACACAAGAACGCAGCCGATACTGCGATCCACCATCTGTTGCATCGCTTCACCGACCGTTGTTTTAGGAGCAACCTTTACCAACGGTTGCGTCGGGAGGTCACCCACCCGGTCGCGCAATAAATCGGCCTCGATGGAAAACTTGGGCACCCGGATGAAAAGATCGGTGAGGGGTTGGCAGCAATGCTCGCACGCATCGCCCCCTTCAATGAGATCATCGGCACCACAATGAGGACAAACAAGCATGGGGGACGCTCCGCGTCGGGCTGGAGGCTGAGAACTCTTTTTACTCTACGGTCCAAGTTTCACCAGTACCGAACAGGGCATCAAGATCACCAACGCCCTTTTCCTTGGTCGCCTGGACGATTTGATCGTTTGCCATCTCGTCGTAGCGAGGGGAATCCACGCTACGGAACACACCGATCGGCTCAGGAAAACCATCTTCGTAGCGCATCCGACTGAGCAAGTAGGCAAGGCTCGGTTCGGGCGACTTCTCGTCGTGGAAGAGCAGATCGTCTTCTGTGATCCCCTTGCCAAGCTGCACGACCTCCGGCTCTAAGCCATTCAGGCGAATCCCCTTGTCGCGATCTTTGCCAAAGATAAGCGGCTTGCCATGCTCAAGCTCAATCGTGGTGTCGAGCTTGGTCTCTCGATCCTTGGCGTAATCCCAGGCACCGTCATTGAAGACGTTGCAGTTTTGGTAGACCTCAATGAAGGAGGTGCCGCTGTGGTCGGCCGCCCGTTTGAGCGTTGCAGCAAGGTGCTTGATGTTGGTGTCGATGCTCCGTGCGACGAAGGTCGCTTCACAGCCAATCGCAATGGACAGGGGGTGCAACGGGTTATCGATCGCCCCCATCGGCGTGCTCTTCGTTCGCTGCCCAAGGGGCGAGGTGGGCGAGTACTGGCCCTTCGTTAGCCCGTAGATTCGGTTGTTAAACAACACGATGTTCAGATCCATGTTCCGCCGAATGCAATGCATCAGGTGGTTGCCACCGATCGAGAGGCCGTCGCCATCGCCCGTGATGACCCACACCAGCAGCTCGGGCCGACAGGTCTTGAGGCCCGTAGCTACCGCCGGCGCACGTCCATGGATGGTGTGCATTCCGTAGGTATTCATGTAATAGGGGAACCGGCTGCTACAGCCGATGCCCGAGATGAACACGATATTCTCACGTGGCACGCCCAAGGTGGGCATGACCTTTTTCATTTGCGCGAGAATGGAATAGTCGCCACAGCCGGGGCACCAGCGGACATCTTGGTCGCTGGCAAAATCAGCCGGTTTGAGAACGGGTAACGATAAATCGACAGACATGCGGTGGCCGTTGGGCTTTATTGGGTTAAGGTGAAAGTCGCTAGTTTTTTTTGTTAGGTGGATTCTTTTGCTTGCTTCGTACAGTAGAAGACATCCCCGGAGTGTTCCTTTGTGAGTCCCAGGCGGACTAGCTCGGCCTCCGAGAGAAAGTCTTGTTTCTCAAAACGCGTGACCAGGAAACCTGCCTCGGTAAGCCGGTCTTGGTAATCAGGGCCATACTTTCGCACATGGTCGAATTGGCCAAACAGTCGCTCACGTTCCGCAGGGTCTTCTATTGAGGGGTCTTCAAAAGTCGTTTCGGCAGTCACCGGAACATTGAGAATCGCCCAGCCTCCCGGTTTGAGTACGCGATAGAACTCTCGCATTGCTAAGCGATCGTCGGGTACATGTTCTAGGACATGGCTGCAATAGATCACATCAAACGAATTCTCCGGATGATGGATTTGCGTGATATCCATTTTCTCCATAGCACTGTCGTTGAGCAGGTCGCCCGACAGATAGCCAGGGCCGGCAGCATTCCGAAGGATTTTCTCAAGGCAAGGCTCAGGAGCAATGTGGAGAAGTCTCTTCTGGCCACTATCGGATAAGTCGGTCTTTTCACGCATGAAGGCGACAACCAGGCGGTGTCTTTCCAGGGTATTGCACCAAGGACACTGAGCATCTTCCCGCTCCCCACCCGCAATGGCTCCGAAGGATCGAAATTTGCGCGCACTCCGCTCACAGACGGGACACCATCGGTTCCCCCCACAGTAGAGGACCTTTTTGGCAATCGATTTCGGGAGCGAAAGTAGATTCATAGCGTGTATGTCACCTGACCTCGGGTCAGTCGGTTCCCCTTGGGGAGATTGGCGAAATTAGAGCAATTATCACTTGTGTATTTCGCTAAAACGGTTGTTTCGTACGGACGGTACTAGCCCTGCCGAAACACGCAAGTGCGGCTCGCACTAAAATCAGGATAGCTCGTTTATCTTATCCACCAACTCGCCAACGCTGAACGGCTTGCCCTCGATTTTGTTGTAACCAATGGCATCCCCCATGAACTTATCCCGGACCAACATGCGAAGTTGTCCTGAGTTGAGCTCCGGCATCAACACCTTCTTGTAGCTCTTGATCACTTCACCAAGGTTCTTAGGGAAGGGATAAATGTATCTTAGGTGGGCATGAGCGACTGATTTGCCCGCTTTCTGGGCCGTTTGAACGGCGGAGTAGCAGGCACCATAGGTGCCACCCCAACTGAGGACCAACAAATCGCCACTGTCAGGGCCGGTGACTTCCTGTTCAGGAATGTCGTTCACAATGTTCGCAACCTTCGCCGCCCGCGTGTCGATCATATGCTGATGATTTTCCGGGTTGTAGCTGATGTCGCCCGTGCCATCTTGCTTCTCAATACCTCCTAAGCGATGTTCGAGTGTCGGCGTGCCAGGCAGCGCCCAGGGGCGAGCCAGTCGCTCGTCCCTTTCGTAAGGGAGGAAGGTCTCTCCCTCGGCGATCGGCCCTGGATGGGTGATAGCGATTTTCTCAAGGTCGGCGATCTTAGGAATCCGCCACGGCTCAGAGCCATTGGCAATGTAGCCGTCGGTCATCAAAAAGACGGGCGTCATGTAGCGAGTCGCGATACGCCACGCCTCTTGGGCCACTTCAAAGCAATCGCCAGGACTGCTGGCGGAGATCACAGGAATCGGGCACTCGCCGTTGCGGCCAAAAATAGCTTGGTTCAGGTCCGACTGCTCAGTCTTGGTCGGCAAACCGGTCGAAGGACCACCCCGCTGGACGTTAATCACGATCATGGGAAGCTCCATAATGGTCGCAAGGCCAAGGGCTTCCCCCTTCAAGGCAATGCCGGGGCCACTGCTGGCAGTAACGGCCATCGAGCCGGCAAACGCCGCTCCGATGGTCGAAGCCATCGCCGCGATCTCATCCTCGGCCTGGAACGTCAACACATTGTGGTTCTTATGTTTGCAAAGCTCGTGGAGAATGTCACTGGCTGGCGTGATCGGATAAGCGCCCAAAAAGAGCCGCTTGTTCGACAGTTTCGCTGCTGCCAAGAGGCCCCACGCCAGGGCCGTGTTGCCCATGATGCTGCGGTAGGTGCCAGGAGAGAGTTCTGCCTTAGCAATATGGTATTGCGTATCGATCGCTTCGATCGTTTCGCCGTAGTTGTAGCCCGTGTTAAGAGCGGCCGTGTTGGCTTGGGCGATCTCCGGCTTCTTGCCAAACTTCGCTTCGATAAACCGAAGCGTCGGCTCAAGCGACCGGCCGTACAACCAAAACACGAGACCCATCGCCAAAAAGTTACGGCATCGGTCCGCTTCTTTCGTCGAGAGGCCAAACTCTTTAACCGCGTCTCGGGTCAACTTGGTCATATCGACCTTATGAACCTTGTACTTTTGCTCAAGGTCTTCAACGCCTCCCCCTTCAAGCGGGTTGGCATCGTAGCCCGCCAGCGTGAGGCCCTTCTTGTCGAAAGCACTCTCATTGACGATCAGAATGCCACCAGGGCGAAGGTCGCTCAGGTTCGTCGCCAAGGCTGCCGGGTTCATCGTTATCAGGCAATCAACGGTGTCGCCCGGCGTGTAGATTTCATGGCTTGAGAAGTGGACCTGAAAGCCCGAGACCCCTGCCTTCGTTCCCCGAGGAGCACGAATTTCCGCCGGAAAATCGGGGAAAGTCGCCACATCGTTCCCCGCCAGGGCCGACGTGTTCGTAAACTGCGTGCCAGCAAGCTGCATTCCGTCGCCCGAGTCTCCACAGAATCGGACGGTTGCTTCGGCTAGTTCTTTGACAGATTTATCAGCAACGGTAGACATTTTTCAGAGGGATCGGTTGGCCCGCCACGGCGGGTCTTCGACAAAAAAGGTTGGGAAAGTAATAAGAGGAAGCTGTCGTAGATCGCCGAAGGCGGCCCCACTTTTTCCTCAAGCTCCTTCACGCTCAGCAGGGGCCTGCTGCGGATTCGGAGGGAAATTGTAAATCGTATTCGGAAAATGCTCGACCAAGTAACGCATGATCCCACGGACATCGATCAAGCCGGTTGGCTTCGTTCGATTGTCCGCGTTGACCATCGCCAAATGGCGATAGCCGCCATCGCTCATCCGCTTGATCGCTTCTGCTACAGGAGCATCGCTATCAATCGTCACCGGGGCGCTCGACATGACACTCGTGACAGGAGGGCTTAAGTCCGCCCCCGACGTCATCAATCGTAAAGCGTCGCGCTCGGTGAAGATACCAACAAGTCGTTCGTTGTCACAAACCAAGGCAGCCCCCGTCTTCTCCGCCTGTAGAAGACGGATCACATCCGCGATCGAAGTCTCCGGCTCAACCGCCAGAGGCGATTCGGGATAGACAGAACGAGTCTCTTCCGACTGCAAGCTAAGCTGGAAATCCACGACGGGGCCGTTGGGCGAGAGGGGTTTTCGGGCCGGCGGCGACACCTGCGTAAGTGCCGCGACGGGACAGATCAATCCCCAGGAGAATAGTTCAGGTTAGATAGGTTAAGCAAGAATCCTGTTGTGTATCACTGGCACGGCGGACCATCTCGCCCTGCGATCATTGGATCGTATCACGGGGACTACCCCGATTGAACCGCAATTATCGACGGATTCCCAAAATATCGTTGCCGCTTTCTCCGTGCCAGGATGGCCCGGCTATAGCCGGGCCATCCTGGCACGGAAAAGGGAGCGGAGCGGGCCCCTATCCCGAGGGCTTCTCATAAAATTGTGTCAGGTCCATTCCGCCCCGCTGCTCTTCCTCCAGCAGCTTAATCCGCTTCTCCATTTGCTCTATCTGTCGGGCCAATTGGGGCAATAGCGTCTGTTGGGCCTCTGGTTTTTTCATCCGGGGAGGCTCGGGGTAGCCTAGCTGACGGTGCAGTGAATTAAACAAATAGAGCGGGTCTTTGTGGCGATTGGCCATCGCGATTCGGCCTTCTCGCTCTCCAAACAGAGCCTGGGTCGCTTCATTCTTCTCGCCTCCTCGTCCTGACCGTTGGGCATGTTCGCTTTGAACGTAGATCAAATCGGCCAGATCGACCATCCCCACCTGATGGCGAATCGCCAGAATCCATTCGCGCCAAACCGCAGGAAATACCGGGTCGCCCGCCACGGCGGTGAGCCCTTTGTCATAGCCGAGCCGGTTGCGGCAGAGCGTCTCAAACTCATACAAAAAGAGCCCCTGGAGCGTCGGGGCCTTACTTGCCGAGTAAGTACCCGCCCGATAGCTGGCTTCTCTCCCCAGCACCTCCAGTCCGATCCGCAGGTCGAATCGCCCCTGTTCATTCTCCGATTCACGCATGATGTAGGTCTGGAACGGCGTGAAGTAGTGCCCCAACTGCTCCATGGCCACGCACATCTGACCCGCATGCCGAAGCTCCGACAGCATAAAGTCAATCGCCATTGGCAGCTTGGTCGTGGCGAGCGCCTCCTCACGAGCCGTCTGCAAAACCTCCTGGGCAGGCGTGTTTTGTGATCGCCGCTCACCCAAGAGCCCAAAAAAATGGGCCTGTTCGATGTATTCCTCCACCCCTAACGGAGCGACAGGGTTTTCCATGTGGTTTCCCCTTATAGCCGCAGGCGGAAGCCGCGGTCGTTTCGTACTTGGTTACCTGCAAGTCTTCCCCCGCCAGCTCCCGCAGGCGGCTGCCAATCGTCAGCGATCGACCTAACCTCTATACTAATCTCCCTACCGATCCTAACCGAATCGCCCAAGAGAGAACCACAGATTACACGGATGGCAAAAATCGGTGCTATCCGTGAAATCCGTGGTTCTTAAAAGCATTCCTGCTTTCTAGTCCTTTCGTTTTTTCTTGGCGTACTTGGCGTCTTGGCGGTTCCGTTCCCTCTTAATAAGCCACCATTCCGTGTCCAGCAACTTCTCCTCTATCGAACAAGCCCTCGAAGCCCTCGCCGCGGGGCGGGTCGTTATTGTCGTCGATGCCGAGGATCGTGAAAACGAGGGCGATTTCGTCGCTGCTGCCGAAAAAGTATCGACCGAAATGGTCAATTTCATGATCACCCATGGCCGGGGGCAACTCTGCATGCCTTTGTTGCCTGATACGGCAGAGCGGCTTCGTTTGCCGCCGATGGTCGATTCGGCCCTCAACGACGCTCCGCTCCAAACCAACTACACCGTCTCGGTCGATCACATCTCGGCCCAAACCGGCATCACCGCCGAAGAACGGGCGACCACCATCCGTGCCCTTTGTGATGACACCAGCACGCCGGCTGACTTCGTTCGCCCCGGACACATGTTCCCCTTGGTCGCCAAAGAAGGGGGCGTTCTCCGTCGCGCGGGCCACACCGAGGCCGCTGTCGATCTTGCACGCATGGCGGGGCTCACTCCGGCGGGCGTCATTTGCGAAGTCCTGAGCGAAGATGGCGATCGGGCCGGTCGAGATCGGCTTCATGCCCTTTCTGCTGAGTTTGACTTGCCGATCATTTCGATCGAACAACTCATCGCTCATCGCCGCGTACGAGAGAAACTGGTCGAGCGCTCTGCCGAGGCACAGCTCCCCACCAAGCATGGCCCGGCAAAAATCATTGCCTACACCGTCAAGTACGAGCCCATGGAACCGGTCGCCATCGTCTTTGGCGACCTCTCTTCGGTAGAAGCCCCGCTCATTCGCTTGCACTCAAGCTGCTTCACTGGCGATGCGATCGGCTCGCTCCGTTGCGACTGTGGCGATCAACTCCAAATGGCCCTCAAGCAAATCAGCGACGAAGGCGTCGGTGCCGTTATCTACTTGCCACAAGAGGGCCGTGGCATTGGCCTCAAGGCAAAAATTGCTGCCTATGCTCTGCAAGATAAAGGGATGGACACGGTCGAAGCGAACCTTGCGCTCGGCTTCAAAGCGGATGCCCGCGACTACGGCGTCGGCATTCAATTGCTCAAAGACCTGGGGCTCACGAAGATTCGTTTGCTGACGAACAACCCGAAGAAGCTCGACGCTGTCGTCTACGGCGGATTCGATCTGGAAGTGGTCGATCAGGTGCCGATCGTACCACCAGCGAACAGCAATAACGAATCGTATCTTGCGACAAAACGAGACAAGATGGGGCACACACTACCAGAGTAAGTGGGCAAACTCGCCGCGGTCGGGGACGACGCGGCTCCCAAGAGCCGCGCAAGAACCGCGTTGTCCCCAACCGCGGCGAGCGTAAAAACAGTCCCTCAACCATGCTCCATTTCCGCGCCACCGTCTACGCCCTCCCGCCGGCTACCAATCCGGGCCCCCAACGCACGCTGCGCCATCTCGAACTCCCCACCCTCGCCGGCGAAACCAACGGCCCGCCCCTCTTCACCGAGCCGCTCCCCGTCACGTTTGATTCCATGCAGCAGCAGCTTTTAGAGAACGATCGCTGCGACTGCGAACCGGACGGTTTCTTCTTGCTAACTGGCCACCACAGTAAGAGCCTATCCCAGAACCCTTCAGAAGGCATCCAGCGGTCGAGAAAGACCGATGCACCAGATGGTTGGGGGACGTGCAGTAAAACCTTTTGGCGTGTCAACGGCCACATGCACGAGCACAACGGCAAGATGCACCGGGTGGAACTCAGCGGCGAGTGTCCCGAAGAATCGCTCGACATCTTGCTCCGCACGATGGGCTGGCCCACGGTGTCGCTCGTCTTTGAGCTAGTCGAAGAAGGCGTCACCCTCAGCGAAGAAAACTTCAGGAGATACGCGACCGCGTGTGAGAGTCGCGTCGTCCCGATCGCGGCGCGCGTCACCTTCCCCCCCCCGCCAGCCCAACCGTTCCCCACCCACACCGCATGGCACATCACATTCGGCACCTACGGCACCCGTCTCCACGGCGACCCGCGCCCCACCGTCGATCGCGATAAAAACGAGTACGGCACCCCCTTCCAAACCAAAGACACGGATTTGCAACGTGCCATGGAAGAGAGCCTCGCTCATCCTCCCGTCCGCCTCACGCAAGAACAACGGGAGCTGATCGAACATTCGCTCCCCGAAATCTGCGAGCGTGGCGGCTGGACTCTCCGAGCCATCGCCGCTGCCGAAGATCACGTTCACATCGTATTGGACATAAAAAAAGAAATCCACGGCGAGCGCGTACGTCGCTTACTAAAACGATGGTTGACCGAGGCGCTCGACACGCATTGGCCCCGTGACGAGGGGACCCGTTGGTGGGCCACACAGGGATCGAACAAAGCGATCAAAGACGCGTCGTATCTCCGCAACGCGGTAGCGTACGTCGAACGACAACGAACGGTACGCTAAGTAAAACGCGCGCCGCGGTCGAGGACGACGCGACTCGCACGGTTTGTCTTAATTTGCTCGTGAGAGTCACGTCGCCCCAACCGCGGCGCGAGTCACTCACCTATTCCCCATTGCCTTACCACTCTTTTCAACGGGTTCCACAAGCGACCAAATCACCCAGTCGCCTTCATATTCTTCTCCCACCTCTTTTTTCGGTGGTCCAACAACGTAGTAACTCTGATCCCCTTTACTGCTTTTCGGCAACCGCCCCCCGTCATCATCCCCATCCACCCCCAAGCTATAAACCACCGGTTTTCCGTCCTTCAAAACATACCCGAGCGCCCCGCCATTGATCCGGTCCACCGGCACCTCCGGCAACCACCGCGACGCAAGCTCCGCCAGCGCCTCGGGCCAATCCCCGTGCTCCCGACGATAGAGTTCAAGGGCAATGCCAATAAGAACCCCATCGCGACGCCCACGGCTACGCTCGAAAGTTGATTCGGATATCCAGAAAGCAGGAAACGTTAGGTCCAATAACCTGTAACGAAAATGTTGCCACTGTGACATTTTTTGAAGACGCGCACCCGCCGTTTTCTCATAAGCAGAAAAGGTTCGATCCCATAATGGTCGCTGGTAATAAGCATATGATGCTGTCGATAATGCTTCCCATTTTTTGTGCAATTCATTTCGGGAAGCGAGAGCAACGTAAGAAAGTGGGCGGTGGTCGTCGCATCGCCGAACGAATCGGCTAGCTCTTCTGCCGACGCGCCCGCTTCGAGGCCATCCATAAAATGAGCGATCAGTTCTTCGGCAACGTCCG
>JAJRUA010000041.1 GCA_024278035.1 Planctomycetota bacterium
ACGGGAGCCACAAGCAGTTTGTCGCGTGACTCAATCTCGCCACCGATGTAATAAGGCATGCCGCAATTGGCAAACGAGGGGTCGGCCCCCCGTTCCAACAGAACAATTTGGGCCGATTCGTCCAGCCGCCGCGCCCGAGCCGCCGCGCTCGCCCCCCCCGCCACTCCGCCAACAATTACGATCTTCATTTTTGCCCTTTTTTTTCGAAGCTGTACGGAGAAAAACAATCCTTTATTTCATCGAACAGGAAACGCCGCTGTCGCGAACTTGATTCCACGGCATACGGGCGAGCAGCATGCCCATCCCACAGGTATCGGTCACACCTGCAAAGAATAACCCTGCTCCCACAAAACCCGACAAAGCAAACCAAGGGTAGGCTACGAAGTGTCCCAAAAGGACGCCGAGCAGCACCAGCAAACCACCTACGATACGAACTTGTCGTTCGAGTGAGATGGTTTTTTTTCCGCGTACCATTCTGAGGCCCGCCGCTTCACAAGCGAGCGTTCCTCCTTCGACTTTTATGACCGAGTCATAGCCGGCGGCCTCAAACATCGCACAAACTCGCCCCGCTCGTCCGCCACCCCGGCAAAGAACATAGATGGTTTCTTCTTTATCGAACTGGTTGATATCGATCCGATCCATGGGCACATTAACGGCCCCCTCGACGTGCATCTCTCGAAACTCAACCGGGGTGCGAACATCAATGGTCTTCGCACCACTTTTCTTAAGGGCAGCGCTCAGTTCCTCAGGGGTAATTGTCGCAGGCATGGTAGTTCTCCTGGAGAGAAGTGATTTGTATTAAGTAGTGAACCACGACGGAACGAAGTAACAACAAAAAACGAAGCGACGTTTTTTTGTAGTTCCTTCATTCCTTTGTGGTTAAAAAGTCTATTTCGACACGCCGAACCGTTCTTCAATGCACTTGAGGATACTGGCAAGGTGTTCTTCGGCAACGTGATAGTAACGCTTGCGACCTTCTTTTTCGCTGGTCAAAAAACCGCACCGCTGCATCAGTCGCAAATGCTCGGACGCCATAGGGCTCGGGATTTCACATGCCTCGGCTAATTCACCCACCGTAAAATCTTGTTGGAGTAACATCTGCACGATCCGCAACCGGTGCGGATGTGCTAGCACCCGGAGGCACTCCGCTGCTTTTCCAAGAGCCTCCAAGTCAGTAAGTCGCAGCTTGGGGGCTTTGGAAGATCGCTTGTTAGTGGTTGCCTTGCTCATTAGGTTAATGTATCGGAATCTTTCGATATGTCAATCCATGTTGTTCTTTAGTTTTTGAGGGAGAGAGGGCGAGCTGAGCCGGCCAGCTTGTCTAGCAGTGCGAGTCTGGTGGATCTACCGCAGGTTGAGGGGAGACTTTTTCGCGTTGGTGAATTATGGGCGGTAACCCAAACAAAGTCTCAAAAAATGGCCGTCACCACTCGCCAGGAGGGCCCCACCTCGTCTACAATGGCGGATCGTCCTTTGGGCGAAAGAGTTGGAGCCCGTAGCTCAGTTGGTAGAGCATTGGACTTTTAATCCGAGGGTCGTGGGTTCGAGCCCCGCCGGGCTCACTCTATAAACCTCTGCTTCGGCAGGGGTTTTTTTCGTTAGGTTGGTTTTTCTCTAATGGCACCCCAATGTCCGTCGCTCCCAATCCGTAGTCTTCTTTTGAGCCCTGCACGTTCGTCCATCGTCTTTCCCGTGCCTCACTAGCCATCAAAACTCATGCAAAAAATCTCGGTCAAGGAAGCCCGACTGGCGGCGGCGATTGGCATGTCCGCCAAGGTTCAAGGTTGGATTCGTACGCGTCGCGATTCGAAAGCTGGATTTAGCTTTTTGGAAGTGAACGACGGTTCTTGCCTCGGCAATTTACAGGTGATTGCGCCGGCGGAGCTGGCGAATTATGAATCGGAAGTCAAACGGCTTTCTGCCGGTTGTAGCGTGACGATCACGGGCCAAGTCGTGGAATCGGGTGGCCAAGGGCAAGCGACCGAGTTGCGTGCCGATGAGGTGAAGGTCCACGGCTGGGCCGACCCGGAGACGTACCCACTCCAAAAGAAGCGTCACTCGCTAGAGAAATTGCGTGAATGGGCCCACTTGCGGCCACGCACGAACGCCCTGGGGGCGGTCATGCGGGTACGGAACCAGGTCTGCCGATCGATTCACGATTTTTTCCAGGAGGACGGTTTCCTCAACATCCAAACGCCGATCATCACCGCCAGCGACTGCGAAGGAGCTGGCGAGATGTTTCGTGTCACGACGCTCGATGCTGCCAAGCCACCGCTGAACGAAAAGGGGGAAGTCGATTTCAGCAAGGATTTTTTTGCTCGGCCCTCCTATCTGACCGTTTCGGGCCAGTTGGAAGGGGAGATTTATGCCAGCGCCTTGGGAAAGGTCTACACTTTCGGACCGACGTTTCGGGCGGAAAACTCCAATACATCCCGCCACTTGGCCGAGTTTTGGATGGTCGAACCGGAGGTCGCCTTCAACGAACTGACCGACAACATCGACCTTGCCGAGCGGTTCCTCAAGCGGATCGTCGGCGATGTGTTGGCCGAATGCGAGGAAGACCTCACGCTCTTTCAAGAGCGAATCGACAAGACGCTAAGGCCTCGTCTCGAAAAACTATCCAGCGAAAGCTTTGTGCGTTTGCCGTACACCGAGGCGGTGGAATTGCTTCAGAAGTCGAAAGAAAAATTTGAGTACCCCGTCCAGTGGGGAACCGACTTACAATCGGAGCACGAGCGGTGGCTCACCGAAAAGCATTTCGACGCACCGGTTGTGCTGTTCGACTATCCGGCAGCGATCAAGCCGTTCTACATGCGGGTGAACGACGACACGCCCGACGATCGTCGTACGGTGCGGGCGATGGACGTGCTGGTGCCGGGCATTGGTGAGATTATCGGCGGTAGCGAGCGAGAAGCTCGGCTTGATGTGCTTGAGGCCCGCATGACAGAGCAAGGGCTCAACGTGGCGGATTACTGGTGGTACGCCGACTTGCGCCGTTACGGAACGGTACCGCACGCGGGCTTCGGATTGGGCCTTGAGCGGATGGTGCAGTACGTCACCGGCATGGCCAACATTCGTGACGTGATTCCGTTCCCAAGAACGCCGGGTAGTGCGGAGTTTTGAAAGGCGCTACTGAAATGCGTCGCAGTTTCCTCGCCCCTCCTTCGGCGGGTCTACGACGGCGAGGCTATAGCCGTGCCATCCTGGCACGGAAAGGGAGACCCCCTCTTCTACAATGCCTCATCAAGTAAGCCAAGAATCTCCAGTGCCGCGTAACCTTGGGGTAATCGTTTAGCCGGTTCGCGTTGCGATTGCTTCCAAGCGGCGCGGGCCCGCTGGGCATATTGCCGCCGAGACTCTTCGAGTAATCCCCGGTCCACTACAGCAAGGGCCTGGCGCCAATGAGCGGCAACTTGGTCAAGGAAATCGGCATCCCCCTCCAAAGCGCCGAAGATGGCATCATCAAGCTGTTCGAGTTGATTCAATTCTTGCTGATTGATAACCGAGGAGCCGGTTTCCATCTCCTGCGCATCGAAGACCCCTTGCTCATCGAAGGCCCCTTGCGCATCGAAGACTGAGTGCGAGGCGCTAAGATCGAGCATCTCATCAGGCGTTGTTGGCGAAGGGTAATGGGTAAGAGGGTCCATAGTCTCAGTCATTTCGTGGGGGCTAGCGGAAGCCGAACCCTCCGCAGGTTGTGTGAAGAGGATGCTCACAGCCGCAGGACAATCGTCCTACTAAAGAGGTTCAGCCCTTGAGACGCAGGCTCACGGATAAAGTTCCCCTGCCCGTAGGGCAAGCTTTTGTCCGATCAATCTTTCTTTTTACGAAGCCGACCAAAGCGTTCGCTAACGGACTCTACTTCGGGAGCCTCTGGCAGATCAGGCGAGCTTTCTTCTTCGGCAACCTCCTCAGGCAACCGTTCAACAACGGGCTCAACAGCAGGAGGCACGCAAAGTGGCTGAGCGTCGCTTAGTGCTTGCAACTCGTCGGCCAAATCATTGTTGGCTGCCTGGACTTTGAGTAACTCTTCGGTGCGTTCCTGTAAGGAAGATTGCAGGTCGGCGATCCGCCCCCGGGCTGCGACTAAATCATGCTCAAGCCGTTTGCGAACTTCTTCCGCTTCAATCCATCGGGCCTCTTCTTCTTTTTCGCTCTCTTCCTGTTCCGTTTGCTGAGTTTCAAGGCGCTGGCTCCATTCTTCCAGCACAGCCATCGTTTCCTCAAGTGCCTCGATCGAGGCCACCTGTTCTTCTGCCTGCTGGCGTTCACCTTGCCAGAGGTCGTCGATCAGCGTCTGCAGCGGCTGGTGCGCTGTTGCGTTGGCGACCGTTGGCATGGGGCCAGACCGTTCGGGGTTGGAGAAGTGATAAGAAACGGACAAGGGCCGTAGCTGTACGGCAAGCCTGGAAAAATATCGCGGTGCAATCGAGGGGGCATCTAAAACGTAGGTCACGTTTTGGCACTGGGCAAATAGAAAACCCTTGGCAAATAGAAAATTAGCCCCGGGTCAGTGACCCGGGGCTAAAAATATGCCCCGGGGTTAAAATGCGGGGGAACACTACCACAAAGCCCCTTATCAACGCTCGCCGCTGGTTGGCCGAACGGCCCGATCTTGCCTGCGCGACGCCTGTCGCGACTTGGCGGGGGCTTGGCTCGTGCCGGCTAGGTAATTGTCGATTCGTGCCTTGGATTGCAATCGATCGAACTCCTTGCTCATGGCAATCCGCAATTTTTTCTCGAACAAATCTTGAGCGAGAAGCTCCCGAACCTCGGACGGATCGATATCAAGCGGCTCCGTGCGGCCCAAGCATTTGAGCAAAATGAACTTGTCACCCACCTGGGTGATGCCTGACAGCTCTCCTTCGGCCAGCACGAACGCGGCCTTCTCAAGCTGTGGTTGGCCACTATTGCGACGAATTGGTGGGACTTCGCCTCGGAGGCTGCGACTCGAAGGCTCCACCGAGTATTGCTCTGCCAGTTCACCGAAATACTCTTCCGAGGTGTTTTGGCGAGCCTTATCCCAAACCTCTTGCGCTCGACGCAAGTCGCCCAACACAATGGCAAGACAACGAACCCGTTCGCCATAATTGGCCTCGAAACCCTTTTTAAGATCGGCTTCGTCCACTTCGACGCGGCCACTCGTCAGTTTCTTCAGGGCTGCCGAAGGCCAGACGGAGTCACGCACGTACATTTCGTAACTGAGGCCTTGCTCCTGAGTAGCCGCTTGGACCCATTGCTGAAGATTCGGTTCACCGTCGGGACCGACAATTCCTGCCAGCCTTGCCGCGTGCTTCATCTCTTCTTTAAGGTCTTCTTGCGAGACGCTAAGCCCCGCCTCTTTAACCTCTTGCCTTAATAGCAACTGCGAAATTTCGACAAGCAGCACCTCTTCGCCATGACGCATGAGGCATTCGTTGCCAAGCTCTTTCATTGAAATCGGATCGCCGTTGACCGTGGCAACAACGCCCGGCATCGTCTGCCGCAGCTGCGGATCGTTATAAATGTTTTGTACGGTTGCCGACGCCTGGAGTTGAGCGAACAAGTCATTGGCCACGCCGCGAAGTTTATCTTCTTTGATTCCCTCTTCTAGCTCGGAACGGACCTCCGCCAGCGGCACATTGCGAGCCGGCACGTGGCCTTCGCATTGGAGAATCGCGTACTGGCCACTCGCCTGAATGATATCGGATATCTCTCCTGCTTTGAGAGCGAACGCCGCCCGTTCTAGGATGGGTTCTCCCGTGTGACGCCGAATCGGCTGAATCAGGCCGCCAATACTGGCGCTGTTAATATCTTCGGAATGCTGCATCGCTAAACGCGCAAACTCCTCGGGCCGAGCGGTCACCTCCCGGCGAATCTGCTTTGCCTTCTCCTCACTGGAGACAACAATCAACCGTGTGCGAACCGACGCTCCAAATCGCGATTCGTAAGCCCGCTTTAGCTCTGCATCGGTAGCGGCCAAATCTTTGGAGGCCAATTTCCGGAGCGCGATCGTCGGCCAAAGAATGTCTCGTTTGTACTCTGCCGGTGTGACATTTCGCTGCTTCTCTAACAGTTCGAGCCATTGCTGACGGCCCAGCTTGAATCGTTTGGCCATCCGATCGACTTCTGCTTCGATGTCAGCATCGGTAACCGTGACTCCTCGCTTACGGCAATGGTGTTCGATGAGTCGCTTGTTGACGAGGCTCCCTAGGACGGTTTCACCATGCCGCTCGACACAAGCCTGGGCAAGTGCCGGTCGGCTAATGTCCTGACCGTTGACGATCGCCATCACATCGTGTGGCGGTCCGGGGGCATTCGGATCGACGGGGGCTACTTGGTGGCTTTTTTGTTGCTTTGCTGCGAGCGATTGGGCTTCGGCAGTCGAAGTTCCCACAACGCCGCGCGCGACAAGACTAGCGGCAATTACAACTGCCGCAGCCGAGGCAAGCATCCAACGCCGACGAGGTGCGATAGCTGTA
>JAJRUA010000405.1 GCA_024278035.1 Planctomycetota bacterium
ATACGCCACGCCGTCGATTCTGCCGTCGGGATTCGGATCGCGATTGTTCCTCTCCACCGCTGGCGAGGTAATGCCTCGTGAACTCTTTCTTCAACCACGCCCATCGTTGGGGGTAAATTAGTATCTCCGGAGGGGAGTGACCAAATCGTGTGCAAGTGATCCGGCAACACGAACAACCTGGCCGCGTCGGGCCGGATCGTCATCAACCCGACGTTCGAGTTCTTCGCGTCGCAACCGTCCCTGAGCCAACTTCATTGCTGCTAGGAGCTATGGCAAGCGTGGGATTGTTAGTGATGCGGAGACGATTAGGATAGGCGTTGTTTTCCGGGCCATTTATGGTCCATTCCCGCGCAGCGGTATTAGCCCCGGCATTCATGCCGGGGTGAACGATGCCGCTACCGACGACCAACAGGGCCGCTGTATTTATGTGGCCTGGCCAGTCCTTACCCCACGGCCGCAGCGAGAAGACCCGTGAACGGGCCTCGAATGGGGCGATTTCTCCTCCACACCCCGTGCTAAAGCACGGGGCTAATGCCGCTGCGCGGGAAAAGGGCGTAAACGCCCTGGGCCGACGGATACCAAAGCATCGCCAAGCACCGCCAGCAAAAATTGCCCCATTTATCGGGCTTCTCCGCAAAGCGGTATTAGCCCTGGCATTCATGCCGGGGTGGACGAAACCACAGCCAACCATCAGGCCCCCATGTCCTTGGAGGGAACGCTGCCGGTCTTCTCGCTGCTGCGGTTTGAGCCATCGCAATCATCGAGCATCGTCAAACTGCGTAATCTTTTCCAGCCGATCAACCGCCGTATTCTTCGCATGATGCTCGCGCTGACCCTTGATATACGCGATCACCCACGGCAGGTCTTTCGTCCCAAAGCTGACGATGCCATAGCCTGCTTGCCATTGGAGAACGTTGTCGCGCGTGCTGGTCTGTTGATTGACATCATGCGACGTGCCACCCTTGAGCTTCCCAATCCATTCGCTGGGTGACAGCGTAGGTGGAATCGAGACGGCCAGATGCACATGCGTTTCGATGCCGCCGATCTCATGGACATACGCGCCGGGCGTATCAACGATACGCTTGCGCAATGCCCGGTAGACGACCGGCTCAACCATCGGGGTCAGCAGCGGTAAACTGTTTTTTGTATGCCAGACCACGTGGAGATTTATTTCGCAATAATAGTTGCGCGACATGGTGAGTGACTTCCTCCGATGGTTGTTTTGGCTCAAGCCGCTTCGGCGAGAAGACCCGCCAACGGGCCTGATTGCATTATGCTTACCGTCCACCCCGCCGTAAACGACGGGGCTATTGCCGCAATGCGGATAAGAGGTGGTAAAGTGCAGAAGGCGCGGCAGTTTTCTTGAGTGAAATGGGGCAGGACTCATTGTTATCGAACTGATAAAGGTCAACGTTCTTTTTCCTGTAGCCGTCCATAAGAAGTTCGTGACGTAAGGGCAAATTTCTCGAAGTGGCCGAAAACCTCCAAGCTTTTTCTTGGGTCGGTCGTTGGGGAAATCATCGAAATGAAAATCCTTCGTTCTTTGCTCCGGTCACTTACGCTCGCGGCTCGCCTACAAGGGGTTTCCGAAAGGTTTCTCAGAAAACCGGGGGGCAATTGTTGGAACGACGCGGATGCTTGAGCTTTTGGGCCGGGGGACCAAATTGTGCCAAGGCCATCCTTACGATGGGCAACAACCGTAAACGCACGAAACACTTTTTCAGGCGGACCGCTTGCGAACGTCACTTGAACTCAAGTCGCAAGACATCTTGCTCAGGGTTGATTTGTGATTGGTCCTCGTGAATTGTGACTTCCTGCTCGTTTGGCAGGCCGATGACTTCGCTGTCACGAAGTGTTGGCTGTTTCTCAAGGAGATAGTGCGTCACGTTGTAGACCGCTCCGACAAGTTGGTGCGGGTCGCCCGTGAAATTGGGCACCTCAAACTCGCGGTGTCCCAGGGCGTCGAGACCGGTGGTAAACAGGCCGAACCCTTCGTTGTTTTCTTTTTCGTAAACGCGGAAGTCGATCCACAGATTGAGCGGAAGATCCTCAGCCGTTGCCTTCGAGGCCAATTGAGAAAAGGCGACCGGCTCGTGAACCGCGCCGCTAGCTCCCCAGACAATTCCGGCGGCGGGCGACACGGCTGCGAGTGCTGTGAGTAACCGCGTTAGTCGAAAGCTCTGCTGGACTCCTTTCGGGTTCTCGTCAATGAGCGTTACGAACAGATGGGCCGTGTGCTGGCGCAGGACCGACTCCGCTTCGGGCCAATACCAGGCGGTGACACAGGGGCCTTCGAGCTGTTGCCAGGGGATCGGCTTATCAACGAGCGTCACGTTTGCCGTCGCATCGTGGCCCTGTTCGTCTGCGTCCCAAACGAGGTTGAGGGCCCCAGCGGTTTGGCTAGCCAAACGGGGGGCCGTGGTCCCTGCCGGTCGATGCGACAGGTTTTCGAGCAGCGCCGACGCCTCCGGCAAAGTAGGCTCGGAAAGGGCAACCAGCGCGATCCAGCGAGAACGTGACATTTTTCTACAAATCGGTGGGCGGAGCAGGGGAGGGACTAATCCAGCTTAGGCGGAGAGGACCAGTTTAGCCGGAGCGGCGGGGCGAGAGAACCATGCAAAGCGCTAGTTAGGAGTCGCTAGACGCTAGTTTTCGGTTGCATCTCGTAACTAGCGACTAGGAGCAACTCTTCGCCCCCTACCTCTCCTTGGAGTTCTCCTGGGGTTTCGTGTCGATGCCCTTGAGTTGCCGGCACTACTGCCGTAGAATGCGGGGCTACAGACACTACGCCGTGGTCAGAACTCACGGCACGCTTCACAACGAATAGGGTCGCTCCAGCGCCCGAGGAAAACCGGTTCGATGCAAAAAGGTATCCACCCCAACTACCAAGAGACACACGTCCATTGCGGCTGTGGTGCGGAGTTCGAGACGCGCAGCACACGCCCCGAGCTTCGGGTCGATATTTGCAGCTCTTGTCATCCGTTCTTCACCGGTAAGTTGAAGTTCGTTGATACGGCAGGCCGAATCGAGAAGTTCAAGAAGAAGTTTGCTGGTGCAGGCTATGCGAGCCTGAAAAGCAAGAAGTAGCTGAGGGTAGAAAGAGGGAGGAGCGATTCTCCTCCGTTTTGCTTTCCTCTTCCTTTTTTGATCGTTGCGTCACCAGCCGAGCCCAGGGCGCCCAGCGGAAGCCCGAAAGCGGCGAATCAATCGCTAGCGACGAGGTTCGTTCACCGCGCAACCCTCAATAAACTTCCCCACCGTTTCCATGCGCGACCTGCTCGATAACAAGCTCGCTCGTTTCGAGCAACTCGAACGCGATTTGGTCGATCCCGAAATACTGAGCGATTCTAACCGTCTTGCTGCGACGGCACGCGAGCATGGTTCGCTGGCAAAACTTGCAGGCAAGTACCGGACGTTTCGTACGTTGACCGAGACGATCGCCGAGACGCGCGAGTTCGCCAAGGACGAAGAAGCGGAAATTCGGGAAATGGCCGAACTTGAATTGCCCGGCCTGATCGAACAGCGAGAAGCCTTGTGGGACGAGTTGCTTGGCATGACTCTCGGCGGAGAAGACGCCAACCGAACACGCTGCCTGATGGAAATTCGTGCTGGCACGGGCGGCGACGAAGCGGCTCTGTTTGCCCGTGATCTGTACGAAATGTACAAAAGGCACGCCGAAAGCAAAAAGTGGAAAGTCCAGATCATGGACGCCAGCGCCACCGAACTGGGCGGGTTCAAAGAAATCTCCATCGCCTTGGAAGGGGAGGGCGTCTACCGCGAATTGCAATATGAATCGGGCGGACACCGTGTGCAACGTGTTCCCAAGACGGAAACCCAGGGGCGTACCCACACCTCAGCAGCCACCGTCGCCGTGATGGCTGAGCCGGAAGACATTGAAGTCACGCTCACGCCCGACGATTACCGTGTTGATAAGTTCAACGCTTCGGGCCCGGGCGGTCAGCACGTTAACAAGACCGAGTCGGCCATCCGCCTCACGCACCACGAGACGGGCATTGTTGTCCAGTGTCAGGACGAGAAGTCCCAGCATAAGAACTTGGCCAAGGCACTGCGTGTGCTTAAAAGCCGTGTCTACGACAAACGCCAGCAAGAAGAAAACCAAAAAAGGGCCGACGAGCGTAAAGGGCTCATCGGTTCTGGCGACCGCAGCCAACGCATCCGCACTTACAATTTCCCCGAAAATCGCCTTACGGATCACCGCGTCGGCCTCACGCTTTACAAGCTCGACCAAATCATCGCCGGTTCGTTGCAGATAGTGACGGATGCCCTAATCGATTACGACCGCCAGCAAGTTCGCGATCAAATGGGCGGGTTGGACTGAACGTGGAGTTGGGAAGGCGGATTGCGGAAGGTTCCTGTTTTGTTGCCGTGAATCGTATCCGGCATTCCGCAATCGCTACAGAAGATGCCTTCTTACTTATCGAATGTGATGTCTACCGAAAATGCCCCTTGGACGATTGCTCGGCTGTTGAAATGGACGAC
>JAJRUA010000406.1 GCA_024278035.1 Planctomycetota bacterium
CCACCAACGGCAACACGGTAAACAGCAGCAACAAAAAAAACAGCATCAGACAAAACAGATTGAGTAAAACAATTGACGGGCATCGTCCCTATAGCCTCGCCATCCTGGCGAGGATCCACCAGAGAAGAATCAGGAAACCGACTCCTCCCCTAACCTAAAGTAGTGTCTTCACCACTCCGATTGACAAGGGCGAGAGCCCAAGAGAACCGCGAACCGGAGGGGCCTCCGCTTTTGAAGGCCCTTTGTAGCAGGCGATCTAAAAAATACCTGAGCCGAAGTCGTGGGCTCCGCCGGAGAGATTTTCGCTAATGGGGGCATCGCTTTGGGTGGCGGGCCCTTGAGTGGGGGGCCCTTGAGTGATGGGAACGCTGCCCGACTTGCTTGTGTGGGGACCGCTAAAAGGGACCCGGGGAGGCGGCGCCGTAACGGCATCTCCCTGCGGCGGATGATGGGGTCGATTGCTGGCATGATGGCCGTGCGCCTCATCGAATCGGCGTGTCGCGGCGGCATCATCGGCCGTGAAGTCCCCCCCGTCGTAGTCATCGTACCGCGAAGCGTAGTCGGGTGACTTGGCTCGTTCGAGTTCGTCGTGGAACTCACTCACAATCCGTGCTTGAATCATTTCACGACACTGCGAGTTGATCGGATGGGCAATGTCGGCGTAGAGCTTCGTTCGGCCATCGGCGTCTTTGATGACAAGTCCCTCTTCGAGTTGGCCACCGCACTGGTTGCAATGATTGGCGCGAAGATGGTTCTTCATGCCACATTTCCCACAGTGAGCGGTCAATTTGCGACTGGGCATCGCGACGAAGGGGCCGTTGGTCCCTTCGATAATTTTTAGATCACGGACGACAAAGCAATTGTCAAAAGTCACCGAGCAGAACGCCTTGAGGCGGTCGCCCGGATCGTCCATCAATTTGATCCGAACTTCGGTAATGTTCACGATGATGCTCCGTAGTGCGAGCCGCACTTGCGTTTTCCGCCTGCGGCACTGGTGTAGCAACGTCAAGTGGTTGTTATAATGGAACGCTCAGGTGGGTGTGTTTCTTCCGTGTTTACCAAGTAGTCGTTACAAAAACGTCTCCGACACGTTGGGCTCGTAACCTTGCTGCCGCGCGATGGGCCTCGCGCCACGAACCACACAGGCCGAAGTACGCCGACCCGCTTCCGCTGAGTTGATGAGCCAGTACAGGTAACTGGGCGAACAAGTGCCGAAGCTTCTCAAGCCGTGGCTCAAGTTGCACCGCCGGCGCTTGCAGACAGTTACCCATGTGTTGCTGTAATTGTTGCCAGGCTCCTTGTGCGAGCGCTTCGGTAAGGCCCTCGGCATCACCGCCCGCATCGCAACCGCTGCTGGCTCGCAGGCTGCAATGGGGATCGTAGTCGTTTTTGCCCCAAGTCTGGAATACCAAAGGTGTTGGCAGCCCAAACGGGGGCTTCACAATCAGACAGGGCACCCCGCCAACGGAGGGATGCAAGGCAACCCTTTCTCCCCTTCCTTCGCAAACCGCCATGCTATATGTCCTTTTAGTGCGTTGTTGAGGACATCGAAGGCCCGTTTGTGGTTTTACACATTTTTTTTCTCTGCTTTTTTTTATCTCCTTTTCAGTTGGCCCGATTACCACAAGCGGCTCCCTTTGCTCAAAAGCGTAGCGAGACGCAATCACATGGACAAAAAACGGGATATCGCTGCCAAGACGCCCTCCCACTTCAGCGAGCCTCTCAGTCGCCAGTCCCAAGCCCCAGCCGTAGTTAGCCGCTACCAGAGCCGCCGCTGCGTCGCTTGAGCCTCCCCCCAAACCGGCTTGGCTGGGGATGCGCTTGTGGAGACGCACATCGGCCCCCTGCGGGCAGCCGGCCTCCTCCTGTAGTTCTTCGAGAACACGGACCACAAGGTTCGATTTATCTAGCGGTATTCCGCCGCTGGTGGGCCCGCTGACCGAGAGCAATCGAATGGCTCCCTCTTCCTGGGACGGTAAAAGCTCCAGGGTGTCACAGAGTCGAATCGCACACATCACCGTACGAAGCGAGTGAAATCCATCTTCACGCTTGCCGAGCACTTCGAGCGTGAGGTTGAGCTTCGCCGGAGCGTGCAGGCGGATCGATGGTGGTGTGGGCGGCTCTTGCAACGGAAATCTCTAAAAACAATTTTTCAACTTGCAATCGAAGCCGAACTCGAAAGTATTGAACCACGAAGGCACTAAGGACACTGAGAATAAGAAACCGCGAATGGACGCGAATAATCGCTAATAAAAAAAGAAGAGAATAAAAAAATTATTCGCGTTCATTCGCGCGTATTCGCGGCTCCCTTTCTTTTCTTCTTAGTGTCCTTCGTGCCTTCGTGGTTCTAGCTTTTATCCGTCAACGGCTACCAGACTCTTGCCTCAGTCGATGGAAACCACTCTAGCAGCCTTCGCACAAAGTTTCACGCGAAAATCTCGGTACCACGCAGCTTCGGCACTGGGAACTCGGCACCACAGGCGGCACACGCTCCCCGATCGCGCGGGACGATTTGGTCGCAGCTTGTGCAAGGCTCTAGCATCGCCTGCTTCTGCTGCAACCAATAAGCGAGCAACCCCATCGGCCCGAACAGAAAGACCATCAGCCACCAGAGACCCGCGTTCGGTCGTCGGTACTTCCGGTGCCACCGCATCGCGATACCCGCCGTCAGCAATGACAACAGCACGACCGCAACGATTGGCGGCCATGTAATTTCGATCGAACTACGTAAGGCGGAGGCGTAATTCTTGGCCTTATTGGCTTGAAGTCGGTTCCACGGATCGGCTAGCAGTGTTTTCCCTAGCCAGAAAATTGGCAAAGGTACTCCTTTCGCAATGCTCCACGCCGTGGTGCGTTCGGGCACGGGCATCCAACCCATCAGCTCCACTCGTTCGCGCCGTTCGACTTTGCCGTCGGGCGTAATCCAAAGCAGTTGTTGCACACCGCCTTGCTCCCAGTATCCGTCGTTGTACGACAACAATATTTGCCGCGGGCTAAGCAGATAAGCGTTGAACGCTCCGTCGGTGAACTTTTTATCCTCCGGCAACGCAAACTCATGTTGCTCACCTGTCGGTGGATCGTAGATCACGATTTTGTCGTCGGTGAGGATCCCAAATCGTCTTTCTGTTTTGATCGTTTCGGGTTTCGCTGCTTCGTTTTCCTGTTCGGGAGTCTTAGGTACAACTTCCCATAATTGGCTTAACTTTCGGATGCCTGGCAGTTCGAGTGATGTTCGCACCGTTCGTTTCCGCAAATCCACCTCAAGCAAACGATCCGCTTCGGCGACGTAGAGCAACCAAGGCAATATCCTCTGGTCGCTATTGAGAGAGTGCCTCCAGTACCGCACGATCTGCCAGCTATCGAAATACTGCGAACCGACCATCTCGCCGGAGCCGGGGCGCATCCTGTTCAGAGCTTCGGGGAATAAGAAATGTTCTGATGCGGGAGGGAGCGTCGCTCGAAAGCCTTTGCGCCCGATGTAGCCAATCGGGAGTTTCGAGAAAGCGTCGAAGCCCATGAAGTACGCTTGTCCCTGAGGTTCCGCATTGCGAAGCAAGTACCAAGCGGTGGGCGGTTTTTTTCCGTCAGTGCCTCCTGAAAAACGCTCCTTCCACGGCAAAGGAAAATCAATGAGCCCCGGTTCCTGCTTCGATCCGCTGTAGTGAGCACCACTTAGCCAATTTTCGTATTCGTTGGGCCACGGTTTGCCCTCAATCGTCCGCCGACTGACATCAATTTGATTGTTGACGGAAAAGGTCACGATAACGGGTGTTCCATCGACGGCGATGTTTAATCTCTCTTGCATACGCGGGCTGGCAAAGCTGTTTTTGATGAGGTTCTCACCCCACCCGAAGAGCATCACCCATAGGGGAGCCAAGCCTGTTGCCACTACCGCGGCCGCAAGCAACTGACGAAAGACGGTTCGATGCCGATTCTTTTTCATTCGTGCCATGAGAGCCTTTCCTAATTGAGTCCAATGTCTCTTGTGTCAAAAATCGCGGTGGGCCGCGTAATGGAAAATCACAACGATCAACGCGGCGCTCGCCGCCAGTGCGATGAGAGCTGTCAGCCAAAGGAAGGGCATCGCACTGGCGACCCCTGCTGCTAAGAACGACGCCAACAGGGGCGCGAGCCGTGAGCCGAACCAGCGGGCCGGACGTAATCCACTCAAAAACGCCCCGAAGTAAACGGGTGGTAAAGCAAAACACATTCGCCATGCCGGGAAAGTCATCGACCAAAAGAACGGAGCAGGGAACTTGCCCGGTGTCATCGCCCACCAAGCGTAAAGCAGCACCAGCAACGAGGAGACCGCCATCGTGAGCAAACACCCCACAGCCATCTTGATACCAAACAGGCGTCGCCGGCTCACGGGGCGATGCAACAAAAAATAAAACGTCCCTCGCCATTCCTCCCAGGCCGTTTGCTTGAGGCCGATCGCAATGGCGAGGCCACCACCAATCATCCATAAGCTCGACGACAAACTATCTTGGACAAACGGATAGTGCCAAAGCTCCTGCTGGCTCCCCCCCATGAGAGGAAAGCCGGTTAAGTTGGCCAGATGGAACACGAGGCCAATCAGGCCCAGCACCACAAGGCCCGCCGACTCACGCAGCTCTTTGAGGATCATCGATTTGGTCATGAGTATCTCTTCTGAGTTTGAGCTTTTGGTTAGAAGAAATTAGACGCGGATGAACGCGGATTAGGCGGATTAAAGAAAGAAGGGAAAGGATTACAGGATTAGTGAAATACGAAGCTACTGGCCATTTTTTTAACAGGATTTTATCCGCGTCAATCCTTTCAATCCGCGTTCATCCGCGTCTAATTCTTCTGCCTATTTTTCGGATGCAAACAAGGGAAGCGTGCGGCGGGGGCCGCGGGTGTAGGCGATGAAGGCGTCTTCTAAGTTCATTTCCAGTACTTCAATTGAACGAGGTTCGAGCGACTCGAGCGCCAGGCGCTGGGCGTCGTCGTAACCGACCGTGACCAACTCCAGTTGATTGCCCACCGACCGGCAACTCACGAGGCCCGGAATAGCCAATGGATTGTCCCCGCTCTTGACATCGCCCCCATTACCCGCAACACAGTCGGGCGCTGTGCCTTGGAACTCGACAACGACGCGGCGAATCGATTCACGGAACTGTTCGGTCGGACAATCGACCCGCAACACGCCTTGGACCAACACGCCGATGCGATCGGCCACACGCTCAACATCGCCCAAAATGTGCGAGCTAAACAAAATCGTACGGCCGCGGCGCTGAATGATTTGGATCAACGATTCAAGGAAATCGCGGCGTACCACCGTATCGAGGCCAAGCGTCGGGTCGTCAAGGATCAGCAACTCGGGCTCCGGCGCCACCGCCAGGGCAAGCGACACTTGGGCCTGCTGTCCGCGCGACAGCTTGTTGAACTTCTGCTTGGGCGAAAGCTCAAAGTGGTCGAGAATCTGATCGACCATCTCTTGGTTCCATTCGGGATAGAAAGGCCGCGTGAACCGCACTGCCTCACGAATCGACATCCAACCATAAAGCGGATGCCCCTCGGCCAAGTAAGCGATACGATGGCGCACTTCGGGCGAAAGCCGGTCGCTCCGTTCGCCGAGCAGCTCGGCATGGCCACTGTCGGCACCGATCATGCCGAGCAGCATTTTGATGGTCGTCGATTTCCCGGCACCGTTGCGTCCGAGGAAACCATAGACGCTCCCCTTGGGAACTTTCAAGTCGAGCGAATCGACCACTCGCTTTGAGCCATAATGTTTGGTCAACCGGTGGGTGATGATGGCGTGGGACATGGCGTGAAGAGGGGGAGAAAGAAGTGGGCATCCGGCAGTGGGCAGCCGGCGCTGCTTAGGAAGAATCCTCTTTCTTGGGCTCTTGGGGGAGGAACTTGTATTCTTGGATTCGCTTTTGGATTGCTTCGAGAACCTCTTCGACGGAAAAGCCGAGCAAGACCGCTTCGGTGAAAAACAGATCGAGAGCCGTCTGCAATCGTTCGCGGCGAACGGCCTCGGAAAGCTCTGCTTGGGGCTGAGCGACAAACACGCCCAAGCCGGGGCGAGTGTTAAGAACGCCATTGCGCTCGAGCTCCGTATAAGCCCGGGCGATGGTGTTCGGATTGACCACCAGTTCGCGTGAAAGCTGTCGCACGGAGGGGAGCCGTACGCCGACAGACAATTTCCCGAGCGCAACGCCCCTGCGGACCTGCTCAATGAGTTGCAGATAGATGGGCGTTCGAGACGCGGTATCGCAGTAAAATTCCATGGCAGGCCCCAGGCGACGAATCTTCATCTGTACTAAGAGTATTGATACAGTTGCGATCTGTCAAGGAGGTTGTGCGTTTTCCCCCGAATTACGATGATTTCAGGCCTGTTAGGGGCGGGCGGCTTGGTAACCGTTCACGGTTACACCTCTCCTTATCCCTAGAAGGAAAGAGAAAATCGCCCAATTAAAAC
>JAJRUA010000407.1 GCA_024278035.1 Planctomycetota bacterium
GGTAGACCGCTATGGCGGTAAAGGAGACGCTCGTTTCGAGGCGATGCAGACAAAAATCGACCAGCGAATCGATGCTCTCCCGCCCTATGTCCTGCAACGCTTGGGGCTGCCAAGGTAGAGCAACTATCACTATCACTTGAGTGTTCCGCTTGAATAGACGTTTTATGCTGCTATACGAGCACCGCTACCGGAACACGCAAGTGCGGCTCGCACTAAGTGGCAAAAAAACGGTATCGGGAGGACTTTCTTCACCTGTATTGACCCGACTGGACGATAGCAGGAAGATTGGGCGTTTACGGTAGCCAGTATCGGTTGCCCTTCGGTCTCTTAGCCAGGAAGAATTCCGTGAGTGAGCTGTGCGATTTCGGTTTGATTGGTTTGGCCGTCATGGGCGAGAACTTGGCGCTCAACGTTGAAAGCCGTGGCTACAAGGTCGCGGTTTATAACCGGACGACGAGCAAGGTGGATGACTTCATCGCAGGCCGGGCTGCCGGAAAGCAATTCGTCGGCTGTCATTCGATTGAAGAACTGGTCAAAAACCTCGCGACGCCGCGCCGTGTGATGATAATGGTCAAGGCGGGGCCCGCGGTTGATGCGGTGATCAACGCCCTCAAGCCGTTCCTCTCGCCGGGCGATGTTATCATCGATGGTGGCAACACTTACTATGCCGACACCGAACGGCGAACCCAAGAGGTCGAGGAGGCCGGGTTCCTCTTCTCCGGTACGGGCGTCTCGGGAGGGGAAGAAGGGGCCCTCAAAGGCCCCAGCATGATGCCCGGCGGCAGCCCCGACTCGTGGCCAATCCTTAAACCAATCTTCCAGGCGATTGCGGCAAAGGTTGGGCCGAACGGCAACATCCCTTGCTGCGAATGGGTGGGCCCGCGCGGTGCAGGGCACTACGTGAAGATGGTCCATAATGGCATTGAGTACGGCGACATGCAGCTCATCTGCGAAGCCTACTCGCTGATGAAAGAGGGGCTCGGCCTCTCGAACGACGAACTCTACGAGGTCTTTGCTGAGTGGAATCGGGGAGATCTGGATAGCTATCTGATCGAAATCACACGCGATATTTTCAGCGTGAAGGATGACCAGGGAGAGGGCTACATGGTGGACAAGGTGCTCGATCGAGCGGGGGCCAAGGGGACCGGCAAATGGATGAGCCAACTGGCGCTCGACTTGGGCGTACCTAGTACTTTGGTGACCGAGGCGGTTTATGCCCGGTCCCTTTCAGCACGTAAGGACGAACGCGTCCGTGCAAGCGGGGCCCTCAAGGGGCCCGATCCCAAGTACTCGGGCGATAAGAAGGCGTTCATCGAACAAATCCGTCAAGCCCTTTATGCCTCAAAAATCGTTAGCTACGCACAAGGTTTTGTCCAATTGCAAGCCGCGGCAGCCGAGCATGATTGGCCACTAAACTATGGCGATTGTGCGATGCTGTGGCGAGGTGGTTGTATTATTCGTGCGGTCTTCCTCGATGGAATCAAAGAGGCCTTCGATGCCGATCCGAAGCTAGAGAATCTTTTGTTAGCCCCCTACTTTGCCGAGGCGGTTGATAAGGCCCAAGACGCTTGGCGGCATGTGGTAGCTTCGTCGGCGACGCTCGGCATTCCCGCCCCCACGTTCGCCACGGCCCTGGCTTACTACGATGGCTACCGCCGTGCGTCGTTGCCAGCGAACCTGCTGCAAGCCCAGCGCGACTACTTTGGGGCCCACACCTACGAACGGACCGACAAGCCACGGGGAGAAATGTTCCACACCGACTGGATTCAGGAACGCAAGCCGCCTAGCTAATGGAGGGGGGGAGCTTATCAACAACGGAAGCGAACGGGCGCTGCGCCATGCGGTGATTTGGCGGAAGCTGTCCTTCGGAACCCAAAGTGCCTCAGGCAGCCGCGCCGTTCAAGCCAATTTCGAGAGGAAGTCGGCGCCCTCGTTGATTCCCGGGGCGTGAACGGTTACCAATCTAGGGGTTTCGACTTTTGGCCAAACCGTGACGCCCGGCAGCGGGGCTGATACGAATAACAATGGCCTGCATCGACGCGTCAGACTATACCCTCTGGCGCGACGCCTACGCGGTGGCAAGCGTTCGGTGCCTGAGCCAAGTTATTTCGCCTGAGGCTTGTCTGCGTGCGGAGCAGGTAACCGGTGGACTGCAAGACGGACACACAGAGAACGTATGAGAGGCGTCTGGAGCCCGCCTCCCACAATCCCCTCCGGTCTTTTTCCTCCATGCTATCGCTCCTGGATTGCCGTAATCGAGCGTTCTTCAGGGCCCACGTATTCTCCCAGGGGACGGACCAAGCGGTTTTCGCTCAGTTGCTCGGCAACGTGGGCGGTCCAGCCCGTGACGCGGGCCATGACGAAGATGGGCGTGAAGATCGGCGACTCGAAACCCATCAGGTGATAGACGGGGCCAGCAGGGAAGTCGAGGTTGGGGTAGATTTTCTTCTCGGCGACCATCTTCTCTTCGAGGATTTTTGAGATCGCTTCAAGTTTCTCACCGCCACGCAAACGGACCATCTGCTCGCGATAGAGCGTCATTGTCGGCACTCGGGAGTCGCCCAGCCGGTAGAGCCGGTGGCCGAATCCCATCACTTTTTTCTTGTTTGCCAGCGCGTCGTCAAGCCACGCAGCGGCTTGGTCGGGCGAACCGATTTCATCGAGCATGTGCATGACCGCCTCGTTCGCTCCGCCGTGCAACGATCCCTTGAGCGAAGCGATTGCCCCAGTGACCGCGCCGCACAGATCCGATAGCGAAGAAACAATCACTCGGGCGGTGAAGGTCGAAGCATTGAAACCATGCTCGGCGTACAGTGTCAGCGAACCATCGAACGCTTTGACAATTTCCGTGTCGGGAACTTCGTCGAAGCACATATGGAAGAAGTTTTCGGAAAACGAAAGATCGGCTCGCGGTGCAATGACCGATTCACCTCGATGGATACGGCGTGTGGCGGCAATGAGCGTCGGAATCTTTGCCATGAGCGACACCCCTTTTCGCAGCGCTGACTCAGCATCGTCCGCCCCGCAGAACTCCTCATCCATGCCAAGAAAGCTCACGCCAGTGCGGATGGCGTCCATCGGGTGCCCCCCCTTTGGGAATCGCTGTAATACTTCAAGCAGTGCGTCGCTCACCCCGCGTGCCGCACGCTCGTTGGCACAAAACGTCTTGAGTTCGGATTGCGTTGGCAATTCACCGTAGAGGAGCAAATGAGCCACTTCCTCGAATTGACATTTCTCGGCCAACTCATGGACGGGATAACCCCGGTAATAGAGCGACTTCTGAGCAGGAACCACGTTCGAGACACGGGTCGTATCGAAGATGATTCCTTCGAGGCCTTTCTTCGCTTTGAATCGGTCCGGCTTATCCATAGGGGCTTATCTTTGGTTTTGGGGTGAGAGAAGAGGGCTACACTACCGTGCAAAATCGTATGGAAGGCTATTGTACGCGATTTTGGGAAAAGAGTCGCTCCACCCAAATCAATGCCCAGGACAACTGCAAAGTCGTTTCCGGAGAAGGATTTTAGGAGATGCGGGGCCTGTTTTTGTATCTTCTCAACCGCTAGCAGCGGCTTGGATTGCTTGGGCGAGGGAGAGTATCTCGAATTTTCGGGCGATCCGGTCGCGGAAGCAGGCGTAGATGCCGTGCAGCTTGGCGGTTTGGACAATCGTCGTGAAGATGTCCATGGCGCGAGCGCTGCGGCTGTGCAGGCTCGCATCGCGACGCCGCGCGCTCACACGGGCTTGAAGCTCCGATGAGTTGTTATGCAACGGAACTTCCGGAACGGAAAATACGGTCAACAACTCGTCTTTCTTCAACGCTGTCTTTGCAATGCGCGCATCAATATCCTCCTAGCCCGTTTGCGTCAAGAAAAGTTCGTCGAATTCTTTTCGTAACATTTTTGCCAATTCCTCCGTCGGACCATCGCGGTAACGATGGGGCAAATGGTAGTAGTCCCAGTAGTGATCCAAAAACGAATCGAGGCGATTCTTATGACGTGACGTCACGGGCGATAGCTTTTCGTAGTGACGCCCCGCGTGAACAATGGCGTCGAACTCCCCGGCGAACGTGTCGGCCGTCTTTGTCAAAATGTTCGAGACGCTACCCGACGAAATCTGAACGTCGAAGTTCTCCAGGAACTCCCGAATCTTCGGCTCGCTCATGTTTCCGCAGTACTTGAGCGACAAGATAAGCGACCGCAAGTTCGCCCCGAAGTCGCCCTGGTCATAGCCACCTGGGAGCGGGCCGCGAAAATATCTGTTTTGTTTCGGTGAATACTAGCCACTTCGGCAAGTCGCTCGTCGGGCGTCAAGAAAGCTGGATCGTCGATGGGTCGCATGGAACATCTCCTGGTGGAGTTGCCCACAACGACCTTCGCTTGGCGACCGGCGCGGTGTCTGGCAGGAACAGTTGGGTTAACAGCCTCTATCTGTTAACCTATCCCGGTTGGAGTCCGTTTTGACGAATTGAGGATGCGGCAAAGAGACGGTGCAATAAAATGACGGAGACAATTTTGCCAGCGGAAGTACCGAAGGGATTGGATGCACCCATCGAAATTGGCACAGCCGTCGAACAATTCGAAGTCTGGTCTGGGAAGACTAAGTTCCGGCAGAAGGGCAACGAAACCGCTGGCCAAGGAAGAGTGTTTCTGGACATCCTGCCGGTTCCTGAATTCCGATTCGAATTCACACCGGAACCACCATTGGGGGCTGGCGTACTTGAGTGCGGGCCGCTGATAGGAGCCATCGACTGTCATGTAACGCAAACCGGAGAAGTGTATTCAGGTCACATAGAAGGCCAAGCCAACAACAACGATGCTCTACCTTCATCAGTCGCCAGCGCCGTCTATATCGTGATCAATGGTCCGAATGTCAACGGCAGTCCAATACGCCGCGCTAACCAACGCTTTTGCGGCCGGATGACCGCAAAAGCTGAGGGAGTAGAAGTCATTGTCGATCGCTTGGCATCCAAAAAGCAAGAACGAAGATGTATCTACGACAGTACGCATGTCGTCCGTTGTGCCTTTTCCGATGGCGCGACGATTCAGGAAGTGGACACGGTTTCCACGAATCTGTTTCGATCATTGTCGTTGATGAAGTGTCGCTGGGTTGGGCTCTTGGGACCATGGCTTTATGACTCGTCCGAAAAAGAGATTGGCTTCCGCTTATCAATGACAAAGACGATGCGAAATGACGGGACGATATCTTGGTGCCATGAGACGATGGGGGATTGCTTTGCTGAGTTCTTTCCCTCTGTATTCTCTGCTTTCACGAACGAAAAACGCTCGGCCCCATTGCAAACCGCTCTTCATTGGCTGATTGAGGCGGAGCAGTGCGCGGGCGGGGTTGAAGGTGCAATTATCCTTCAGCAAGCGGCTTTGGAGTGCCTCGCCTGGTTGGAAGTGGTCAAAGAACGTCGTCTTTGCAGCGAGTCTGGATTCAAATCCTTGCCAGCCAGTGACAAGATTCGGTGGCTCTTGTCCCTCCACCAAATTGAGGCTGCCATCCCGGACAAATCTGATCCCATCAGGTCATATGCCAAAGCGTTCAACCTGACAGATTTAATCGACGTGTTGGTCGACGTTCGAAACGCCCTCGTTCATGCTGAACCGAAGAAGGCTGATCGACTTTTTGGCCGAAACAAGGGAGATGAGGAGCGTAGCGACCTCTGGCATCAGGTCGGTGGAATTCTGCAGCAGGCCGTCCTCGCGTCGATTGGGTACAACGGGGTGATGCTGCGTCGCGACGTTGATTCTGTGTTTGCAGCAAGCGCGGTTCGGCGAGTGCCCTGGGCAGAGGTTGGTGAATCGTAAACGAGGCTCCGAAAGGGACCGGCCTGTTAACTTTCGGGGGGCTGTTAATCAGAGATTCCGAGAGTTTTACCCCGAGATTTCGGGGGGCGGAAGGAACCTTGTAGTTCCCTTTCGGACCCCGAAAAGCCGCTCTCGAAACAGAGATCACTGCGCGGCCGGCGAAATCTTCGCAAAGCCTTGCAATAA
>JAJRUA010000408.1 GCA_024278035.1 Planctomycetota bacterium
CGAGGTCAAGGTGGGATACACGGTTCCTATTATGCTGACCGATGACCGGCGTCCCCGACCCCATCTAAGGATCGTAGGAAATAGCGATACCGGTTGGTCCTTCCGTGTTGAATACCCACTTATAACCCCAGGCAAGAAGCTCTATGGACTCTATGCGAAGGTACCCCAGATCGTCGAAATTGCTGGCCAGAAGGTCCAAACCATCTGGTTTGCCGGGTCGCGTGATAAGCCCGCTCTGATGCTCGTCCGGCATGTCACGAAAACAGGTGCTGCTTCGATACCCACCGCGCAACTCGCTCGGCAAATACTCAATAACCCCAGTGTGACCGTTCCTCGTCCATCCACGGCACAACTTCCAGATGCCCCTACGGGCACCGAGGTCCATGTTGTCGGAACCTACAGTGGGGCGGGTGGAAAACCCTTGCGTGTCACGGTCAACGCGACCGGCAAGCCAATCACGCTGGTGTTGTCTGCCTACTACTGGCAGGACTGGCAGCTTGAGGTGGCGCCCGATGCGGACCTGCGCCATGTGATTGTGGCCGCGTACAATGGCCAGCGAATAGATGGCATTCTCAAGGGGCTTCCCGACGGTGTGCCGCTCGACGTTTACACTTATTACGAGACCAAACAGGCTCGGAACGACACCCGACGCCTCGGGTCGTTCGATGAACGGGCCTTTTTCTATGCGTACAAGAAAGAGAGCCAGGAATACTATGACTTGGCCGATAAGCTTCGCGAAATAACCGGCTCTGAGATCGCTTCGTTCCAAGGGGCGAACGGGGCCAGTTCGTTTGTCGTTGGGCCCGATTCGGCGAGTAAAGATCAGCACACGGTCCAAGTCAAAAAACCACCCGTCGAGCCAAAGGCAAAAGAACCCAAGCTCAGCCTTAACGAACTTCTCCAGCGGGGTTGGCAGCGGTTCCATAAGGGGCAGAACCTCGAAGCGGAGGCCGACTTCCGTGCGGTGCTTGCCGAAGAAAAGCAAAACCTCCCGGCAACCAATGGCCTTGCCTTTGCCTTGCTCAACCAAGGGGAAGTAAAAGAAGCCAAGTCGCTATTTGAAAAATACCTGAAACGGAATCCGAAGGCGGCAGGGCCGCTCAATGGCTTGGGGCGTTGCTTGAAGGCAGAGGGCGATCTCGACGGGGCGATTCGTGTTTGGAAGAAGGGTGTGCGGGCCATGCCGGGGCCGAGTGCCGCGGCAGGGGGCTTGGCTTGGGCTTACTATGAGAAAGAAGAATACGCGAAGGCGATCCCCCTGTTCGAAATGATCCTCAAGGCAGCGCCTGACAATGCTTACTATCTCGACGGACTAAAGAAAGCTAAGGAAGGACTCGCTGAGCAGAAGCCGAGCAAGCCTGTAGCACCAACGGAAGTTCCAAGAATCCTCAAGTACGGCGACAACAAAGCGGATGGCAAAAAGTCGATCGGTGGCGGGGGACACCTTATTCGCTTCACGCTGCCCGAGGGGGTGACTCGTATCCAAGGCATACGCATCCACGGTTCGCGTTACGGTACGAAGAAAGCACCGCGCGAAGACTTTGAGATTAGCTTCTTGAACGAGGATCGGTCTGAGATTCTTGCTGTTGAACGCGCAGCGTATGGCCTCTTTCGGCGAGGGGATGAGAAGTGGAACACCGTGCGGTTCCGTCAGCCGGTAGAATTGCCGAGAACGTTTTGGGTCGCTCTCGACTTCGACCCGGGGCAAACGAAGGGTATTTACGTGAGCTACGACACGGCCACGGGCGGAGAGCACTCGATGACCGGCCTCGCCCAAGACGACCCGACCGAGCACCGTGTCGTTGATTTTAGTGGCGACTGGATGGTGAGCGTCCTACCCGAGCGGGAGTAGAGATTTCGCGCAGAGACGGCAGAGCCGCAGAGGAAAGAGTTTCGGAGGCGAGCCCTCCTGAACGGTTACGGGATTTTTTTCGCCGGCATTCATTAGCCCCGGGTCAGTGATCCGGGGCTAAAATGGCCCGTAGCTTTTCCAGCGTCGCCGGCTCGCCATATTCTAATTTGCCGAAGCCGCGTAGCGCGCCCTCCGCCTCGGCAGCGTCTTGGTGCTCGGCAAAGTTGGTGATGAGCATCACCGGCACCTGCTCGAGCGCCGGGTCGGCCTTCATCTGGCGAATGATTTCCATACCGTCCGAATAATCTTCGTCGAGCTTTCGGTTCACCAGCACTAAGTCGTAAGACTTTGCCCTGAGCTGCGCCATCGCATCGAGGGGCAGCTTCGCCCGATCGATCACCACCTCAAAATGCTTGCTCAAAAACGTGGTAACGGTCGCATGATCAGGATTGCAGTTACCAACATCAAGCACGTGTTTCATGTCTTTTTACGGAAAAAAGGGGGGGGGGATTAAGGCGGGATTAGCAGAAGCGACAAAAAAATCCGCCGTCGTTCCGAAAAGGGTAGGCGCTTACTCGTTGGTTGTCACGATCACATTGTCCACGTAAAACTCGGCATTCTTGGTATCACCGAAGAGGCCAGGGCTGCCCTGGAGATTAGGCGCCTTGTCCGTCAGCTCAAGCGTCCAGGCACCAGGTTCCGCTTTGCCACGACGCCACACTTTGGCTTGTACGGTACATGTCTTCTCTTCTCGGCTAGGAACCACCGAGAGTTTCATCCGGTACCAAACCCCCGCTTTGAGCCGCTTGGACACAACCGCCTGCGTTCGTCGGGCATGCTTACGCCAGCTCGTGAGTCGCACTTCGTTACGAGAACCCAACAGAGCAAACGTGTAGCGACTGTTGATAAGCCCCACGGACGGCAGCTTAGCGACCTCCGTTTCTTCTGTTGCTTCCGCAACACTTTCTCGAAGCTGAATGTCGGCTTGGAGGGTGTAATTCGAGAGCGTCGGGGGGCCCATCCACAGGCACTTTTGCAAAGGGGGGACGGAAGAAGTAGACACCGAAGTAGGATCTGTTGCGGCCTCCGCCTCTTGGCTCGACGGCTCCACCAACTTGGCCAGATAGTGATTCCCCTTACTCGATTCGCGTGCCTCATAGCCGGGGCGGCCACCGATCCAAATCAAAGGGACGGGGTTCTTTCCTTGGACGGAGTTCTTCCCTTCGAAATCAAAGTTCCATGGCAAAGGTGGCACAATCCGTAGGCGAGCCTCGGCCGAAAGCCCTGCTACTTCGCAGAGGATCAGTGCCGCTTGGTGCCCTGCCTTGGACGGGGCTTTGTAAACGCCCTCGGCAGTCACTTTCCCCGGACCGGCAACACCAAACGAAACTTTCTCCGGCGCAGCCTCACGAATAAAATCGCCTGCCGCATTGTACAAGCGGACACGGTACGGAATTTTTTTGCCAGGTGCGAGAATCGCGTCGTAGGGGACCAAATGGGCCTGAGTCACTCGCTTGTCTTTGATTTTCCGGCGGCGTGCTGGCTCCACTTCGTTTGGTATCGGGGAATCTTCGATCGGATTGGCTAAGCAATACGTTGCGCGATGGGTGGTCAAATAGACTCGTCCATCGGCCACAATCGGGGAGGCCTCTACCTGTTCGTTCGAGAGGGTCGTCTGATCGACGACCTCAACCCCCTCTGCCGTTGGACGCAGAACCCACCATTTCCCGTTCTTCGTGCAAACGTAAATCTTGCCATCCGCATACAGGGGCGAACCGTGCATGGCTTGGCCCAAGGTTTTTCTCGCAATCTCATCCCCCGTCTTGGCATCCAAAATCAACAGCACCGCTGAGTCGGTTAGGACGTAAATACGACCGTTGATCATCAGCGGAGAGCTCTTGCCGACCATCACTGGGCTTTTCTTCCAGAGTGGCGGGTCCGTAAGGTTACGCGGGCCATCGCCTGGGGCCCCGTCCATTGAGGCCTTGTCTATTTTCTCGCCCGTAGGCAGGGCTCCGTCGATCGCTACGAACGCGCCCGTGGCCAGGGTGGCATCCGCAAGGTTCTCTTCGCTATGACCGGTGTAGACCCAGCTATTGGAATCGACGATAGGAGAGGCGCTTATAGCACGCCCCAAAACGGTTGAGGACTTGGGACTTTCTCGATCGCCGGAAACTTCAAGATGTTTTTTGTGGAAGAGGCTCAGCCTATGACCAGAGGGCCCATGACGAGAAGACCCGTGATGAGAAGCTGGGTGTTTCCAAAGCAGCTTGCCAGTCCCCGGCTGGATCGCCCCGACCGCTCCATCTCCCGAGCTAAAAACCAACGCTCGCTGGCCCCCCAGCATTGCTAAGGTTGGCGGGCTGTAAGTGAGGTCGTAGGGGAAAAGTCGCGTACCACTGATCCAGCGAAGCTCGCCGGTCCTTTTGTCCCACCCCATCCAACGATGAGCCGGCTTAGCCATCGAACCCCATTTGGGCGTGTTGCCCCACCCGATCAGCCCCCCCGACACAAGGACCGTATCGTCGTAAACGAGAGGAAAGCTGGTGCCTCCCTTCCTATCCACAGCGATCTGGAAGCCAAACTCTTCGTGCAAGCTCCGGTCCCAAATCATCTTGCCTGTCTCGCCACTTAAACAGCAAAAGTAGCCACAGACGCCCAAAGCATACACTTGGCCCGATTCCGGATCGCCCACCACACTCGACCGACCGACATGGGCCTCTGGCACCTCCGTTTGAAAAACGCTCAACCGATGTTCCCACAAGATTTCACCGGTAGCCGCATCGGCACAAACGACTTTCTCACCCGCGATTGGTGTGCCGGGCTGATCGGCGAGGAGCATGTAGAGCTTGCCCCCCATAACGA
Organism: Planctomycetota bacterium; assembly: GCA_024278035.1. The sequence continues at coordinate 4,718 of JAJRUA010000408.1, forward strand.
TCGGCGTCGAGCGCCCGGCGAGCTGGTCGTTCTTCCATAGAAGATGGCTCTCCCCCGGCCCCCTGGGATTCCAACGATCGATTAGATTCGTTTCGGCAGAGGTCCCGTCGCAGTTGGGCCCGCACCACATTGGCCAGTCCCCAGCCCGGGCAAGGCCGCTCGCTACAAGCAGGCCCACGAGCACCAATCCTTGCGGTAAAAACAAGGTTGCTACGCGAAGCACTAGCAGGGTCGGAGACAGCATGGGGAAGGTAATAAAAAGTGAAATCGGCTGTCGGAAAGAAGGGGAACGGGGAAATCTTCTGGTTGTAGATATGGTTGTAGAGAGGTACCCAACCGTTTCGGGACGTGATGGGTAAGATAATCGCTCTACGCAGAAACCGGTCCTTATAGTTCTCGTAGCCGATCCTCCTTCTCTAGTTCCAAAGGACAGGATATCAGCGCCAACCGTCCGAGGCCATTACTTTGGCCCGATTTCATGCCTAAATCTCTGGGGACGATTCACGGGGCCCTCGACCGGCTTAGGGTTCTTTTATCGAGAAAAGCAGCATCCAAACGCCCGGCAATCGGCATAACCGCCCCCCCCTTCGGTGCCGTTAAATCTTCTCTAATGGTTGCTCTAAACCATTTACCACGAAACGCTTGCGTCTACTCAAGAGGTGATTCCAGGCCCGCCGATACGGAGGACTGCTGCTGCTGGTCTTACACCGACCCGTGGCGGCACCCGCATCGTTTGCTGGCCCAACTTATTAGAGTCAAGGAGTGGCTCGACTGGCAACGATGCTCCCCCCGCTGGAACCTTTCTTCAGACCCTTACCCTCAAGCCGACCGACTCCCGGCACTTTTAAGTGCTCTTTACGTCGGCAAACCGCGCCCCCGATGGCCGTTGGGGGACGTTCCTATGCCTACCGAGCGTGGAGCGGCATCGCGCGTTGCCGGAAGTCAGCCGGAAGCTATTTTGAGTGAACGGTTTTGTTACGAAAGGATCCCGCAGAAGCTTATGGAGAAGTGATTCGATGAAATTGAAATTGATAGGGGCGCTCGTGCTGTCTGTCTCTCTGGCAAGCCAAAGCTATGGCGGCTTGCTAGGTGGTGGATGTGGCGGGTGCTGTGAGGAGCCTAGCTGTTGTGCTGAGCCCTCTTGTTGTGCTGAACCCTCGTGTTGTGCTGAACCCAGTTGTGGCGACAGTTGCTGCAAGAAGCCTTGCCTCCTTGGCAAGCTCTTCGGTGGACTTTGCAACCGTGGTTGCTGTGACACGGTTGATCCTTCCTGCTGTGCCGAGCCCTCGTGCTGTGCGGAGCCAAGCTGTTGTGCTGAGCCTTCGTGCGGTGCCGAAACCGCTTGTGCCAGTGCTTGCTGCAAGAAGCCTTGCCTCCTTGGCAAGCTCTTCGGTGGACTCTGTGACCGTGGTTGCTGTGACACGGTTGATCCTTCCTGCTGTGCCGAGCCAAGCTGTTGTGCTGAGCCTTCGTGCGGTGCCGAAACGGCCTGTGCCAGTGCTTGCTGCAAGAAGCCTTGTCTCCTTGAGAAGCTCTTCAACCGTTGCGGAAGCCGTGGCTGTGGTGATTGCTGCGAGCCAAGCTGCTGTGCCGAGCCCTCGTGCTGTGCTGAGCCAAGCTGTTGTGCTGAGCCTTCGTGCGGTGCCGAAACGGCCTGCGCCAGTGCTTGCTGCAAGAAGCCTTGCTTCCTTGAGAAGCTCTTCAGCCGTCGCGGAAGCCGTGGCTGTGGTGATTGCTGCGAGCCAAGCTGCTGTGCCGAGGCTAGCGTCGGGTGTGACAATGGTTGCTGTGGTGGTGCCGTAGGCGTTTCCGCTACTTCGACTCCGGCTCCGGTTGAATTTTCGGAAGAAGCCGCTCCGATGCCTCCCGCACCGATGGCGGATCCGAACGCGGCCATCGGCCGTCAACGGGACGTCGTGCGGACGAGCTTTGCTCGCTGAGAGAAGATAACGATCGGCTTCGGTTCTAAAAGTGGCTAGCCCACCGATAGAACAGGCCGAGTATGCGACCCCCTTTGCCGGCCCGTGACTGAACGCTTGCGTTCGTTGCGGGTCGGCTTTTTCGTTGATTCGTGTAATCGGGCAAGTCATGGTAAACGAAGCTGGTTGGCGATTGGGCATGTTCCTTGGCGTACTCATCGTGATGTCGCTGTGGGAGAGCCTTGCCCCACGGCGCAGACAGACCGTCCGGCGGGCTAAGCGTTCGCTGAACAATCTGTCGCTCGTCCTTCTCAACACCCTTGCCGTACGTCTCGTACCGGTCCTCTCGGCAGCCAGTGCCGCAACCTGGGCACAGGATCAAGGGCTTGGGCTTCTCTCCAGGGTAGAGGCCCCCGTTTGGCTCGAAACGCTTGTCGTTATTTTCGTTTTGGACCTGCTGATCTACGCTCAGCATGTCGTCACGCACCACGTCCCCCTCCTCTGGCAGTTGCACAAAGTGCATCACGCCGACCTCGATCTCGATGCGACCTCCGGCTTGCGATTCCACCCGATCGAGATTGCTCTGTCGATGGGCGTCAAATCAATCGCTGCTATTCTGTTAGGGGCAACAGCCGAAGCGATTGTCCTTTTCGAGATCGTGCTCAATGTTACAGCGATCTTTAGCCACAGCAACCTGCGGCTGCCGATCGGTTTCGACCGCTGGCTAAGGTGGTTGATCGTCACTCCTGACATGCACCGGGTGCATCACTCGATTCTCATGGAAGAGACCAAGAGCAACTATGGCTTCAGTTGCCCTTGGTGGGACCGCTTGTTCGGCACCTATCGCGCCCAACCGAAAGCCGACCACGAGTCGATCGAATTGGGGCTCGCTGAGAGACGTCGCGAAGAAGAGACGGTCCCCCTCGTCGTGATGCTAACGATGCCCTTCCAGTCAGCCCCCTCCCAAGCCCCCCCCTTCCAAGCACCGAAGAGCGATGACGGCCCCTCCAACCCTATCGGGAAGTGCCCCCAGGGGCCCAAGTAAGACCGAAACCCCTGACGATTTAGACGACCGATAACATTTTTTCGGCTCCCGGCCCAAAAGGGACCGACACCTGCGTCGTTCCAACAATTGCCCTCGATTTTCTGGGGGACACGCCCCCCAACCCCTTGTGCAGGCGATCCGTGCGACGGAAGAAGCCCGTATCACCATTTTTGCCCAAGTCGACCAACCGACCGCCGCCATGATTGAGCTTCAAGTCGAGCCTCTGCTGGAACAGATCGAAACGGAAGTCCAGGTTTTGTATGACGATGGCGCCTACGATCAATGGAAAGTGTACGAAACGCTCGTCGAGCAGGAAGTCGGGTCGATTATTCCCCCTCGCAAAACACCAAAATCAAGCAACACGGGAACTCTGGCAAAGAGCCTCTTGAACGGGACGAGAGCCTCCGGCAAATTCGTCGTGACGGACGCAAAGCGTGGAAGGAGCCGATCGGTTATCACAAAAGAAGTCTCGGTGAGACCGCTATGCACCGGGGGTTAGTCAGCAAGGCCTTTCGGACAACGAACAGTTTTTGTTCTACGTGTAAGCCGTAGGGTTCTCGCTGTGCGAACCCATTTCTTAGGCGAGTACATCGGCGAAAAGGGCTTCGACGAACTCGTCGGGGACGAATGGAGCGAGGTCTTCGTGGCCTTCGCCAACGCCGACGTATTTGACGGGTAAGCCCAACTGCTGACGAATGGCGACGACAACGCCCCCCTTGGCCGTGCCGTCGAGCTTGGCCAAGACAATGCCGGTGCATCCGGCGACTTCGGCGAACTTGCTCGCTTGGCTCACTCCGTTTTGGCCCGTGGTCGCATCGAGAACGAGTAGCACTTCGTGCGGCGCGTCAGGAAGCTGCTTAGAAATCGCGTCGCGGATTTTGGTGAGCTCGGCCATCAGGTCGGTCTGTGTTTGCAGGCGGCCTGCGGTGTCGATAATGGCAACATCGGTCCCCTCGGCCAGGGCCCGTTCGACCGTTTGGTAAGCGACGGTTGCGGGGTGGGTTCCCTGGGGGCTCGTGACAATGCCCGCCCCCAGGCGATTGGCCCAAATCGTAAGTTGCTCGACCGCCGCAGCGCGGAACGTATCGCCGGCGCCGAGCAACACGCTTTTTCCCTCTTGCTTGAACTGACTGGCCAGCTTGGCGATGGATGTCGTTTTTCCGGCCCCATTGACGCCGCAGACCATAACGATGGTCGGCCCACTTGCGACGAACTCAACCGGTGTTTCGGGCTGGGCCATCAGCTCCTTGAGCTTTGCCTTGAGTACCTCGACAAGTTCCTCAAGCTGTACCACCCGGCCACGCATCTTGGTGGCGATCTCTTCGACCAGGGCATCGACCGCCTCATACCCCATGTCGGTACGAAAGAGGATGCCGCGAATTTCTTCCAGAAAATCCTCGTCAATCAGTCGCCCCTCTTTCCTGAAGAGGTCGCGAACGTCGGTCTTAAGTAGGTCGCCGGTCTTCTTGAGACCTTGCTTGATTCGATTGAAGAAACCCATAGGGAAGGGAGGCTGTAGGCTTGAGGCTGAGAGGAAAGAAAGAAGCGATCCGCTAGCTATCAGCGGTTAGCTTTCAGCCTTCGTCTCCTTCAGTTTATCGAGAATGCCGTTGACGAAGGGGCCTGACTGGCCGGCACCGAATCGCTTGGCTAGTTCGATCGCTTCGTTCACGGCAACGCGAAAGGGGGTTTCGCCATAGAGTATCTCATAAGTGGCAAGGCGAAGGACGTTGCGGTCGGTCCCCGACATTCGCTTGAGGCTCCAGTTAGCGGCGATTTCGCCGAGGCGCTCGTCGATCTCGTCCATTTTCCGACGCGTGCCGAAAATCAATTCTCGGGCGAACTGTTCCATCGCCCGATTGTTGAGCCGTCCATGAAGGAACTCCTCTAGCTCCGCTACCGTGCCGCGTGAGTTGACATCGTCCTCAAAGAGAATCTGTAGGGCGACCTCTCGGGCGCGGCGACGCTGGGACATAACGTGGAGAAAACTCAGGGGCAGGAAGATGGGGAGGGAACGCTTTAAGGATAACCGAGAAAGGTCTCTACCGCGTAGGGTGGGGCGACGGTGATTCGCCAGCGGGAGGGCGTCTTAGTCACCGAAAAGTACGCTAAGGGAAGCCCCAAAAGCGGGAAGCGTGTCACGCTGTGCGAACGATAAATTTGAGAATGAGTTCGGGGGATTGGCTCTCGACGTAAGTTCTTATGTCACGGTGAGATCGCAAGTCATCCCCTAAACGGCCCGTTTTTGGGGGGATTTTTGATGGATGCGCTGGCAACTTTCCTCATGGTTCGCGATCGGCAGGCTAAAATCGGCCTTCCGTTGGTCGGCCTGCCGCTCTGCTTGCGACTTGCTTTCCTCTTGGTCATCCGGGCTCCATGCGGATGCGATTCGATGCCGTTTCTTTACTTTTTCGATTTCATGTAAATGCGTTCGTCTCGCCCCGCCTGTCGTGAAATCAACGGGTGGGTAGTCCCCATCGCAAGCAAAAAACGGGCCGGGCATGAAGAAATCGATCGTTGATTCACTGTCGTCAGCCGACCGGTGTGCTAAGTTGAAGATATGCGTTTTACCGCCTCAATCCTGCCGGTTTTTCTAGGGATGCTTCTCGCTTTGCCCGCCTGGGCACGCAAGCCAGATGGGCAACTTGAGCTTGCGATCGTCGATGCCAAGACCCTACAGCCGCTGCCCACACGGATTCATTTGCGTGACAGCCGGGGCCGATCGGTTCGGACACGCCGCTGGGGACTCGCTCCACTAGGCAACCATGCCTATATCGATGGCACGGCGACGCTCGGCCTCAAGCGAGGCACCTATCGGTTCGACCTCGACGCTGGCCCCGAGTACCGAACGCGCCAAGGCCATTTTGAAATCGTACGCCATGCCGATGATACGGAACGAATCGAGTTTGAGCGATTCGCAAATCTTGCCGAAGAAGGCTGGCTTGGTGCCGACCTACAATCGGCCCGTCCAGCGAAGGACTTGCCACTCCTCAAGCGAGCGGCCCAACTTTCGTTGGCTTCGCAAGTTGCTTACGAATGGCGAGACCATCAATGGCAAACCGTCGGCCGTCATACACAAGCTACGGAAGCCGATGCTTTATGGTCAGAGCCTCGTGGCACGGTTTGGTTTGTTGATCCAACCGGAGAGCTAAGTGCCGACGATCTTCCTCAGCCCGAGAGGTCCATGTCAGCCACTTTGCTTGCGGCGCAAGATGCTGGATGGCTGGTGCTGGCGAATATCACCAGCATGGAACTACCGGTATGGCTGGCCCACGACGCCGTGGATGGCGTACTGCTAATCGACGGCTGGTCGGATTCACCCGCTGGGAAATTAGCGAAAGGCTACGATGGCGATGCCATTCGCTATGCCGGTCGCCGTGGTGCGGGCCGCTGGCGCGAGTACGTTTACCATCAGATGCTTGAAGTCGGCCTTCGAGTGCCGCCCGTCGCCGGAAGTGGATCGGGTCTCAATAAACAACCCTTGGGGAAGGGAACGGTTTACGTTCATGCGGGGCCATCACTAAGAGCCTATCCGGAAGTATCCAGCGGTCGAGAAAGGCCGAAGCACCCGATGGTTGGGGGACGTGCAGTCAATGACACGCACGTGTGGTGGGAACGTCTTGCCGAGGGGGCCGTGGTCGTCACCAACGGGCCGTTGCTTCGTCCCATGATCGAAGGCGAACCTCCCGGCGCAACTTTTTCGGTTGAAACGGGGTTTTCGATTTCCCTAGAGATTGGCCTCAGCCTTGCCACGCGTGACGCGGTCGATTATCTGGAAGTCCTCCAAAATGGGCGTGCCGTGCAGAGCGTACGCCTTGCCGACTGGGCAAAGGCGGGAGGGCGGCTGCCGCCGGTTGAGTTCAACGAAAGTGGCTGGCTACTGATCCGGGCCGTTACTAACGCTACGGATTGCTATCAACTGGCGTTGACCGCCCCTTACTGGGTTGAGTCTCCCGAGGGCCCCAGGGTTTCACCCCAAGCCGTGCAGTTCTTCACCGTATGGCTAGAAAAGGCCGCCAAGAAATTCGGCAACGAAGATCCTACAGCTTACGAAACGGCCCGCCAGTTTTGGAAAGCCAAGTGAGCGACGGTCTTCGACGCCAAGAGATTTCGTATCGGGAGACAGGACGATTGCAAAGTCCGATGCGGTCTACAGGCGAATCATGGACAATTCTTCCCCATTCAAAAAAGAGGGATTTTGTTTTAGAACTATTCCTTAGGGAGAGTCCGCTTGGCCTCTTTGCAGGGGATCAACGGGGCCTGTTGCGGCAGCTTTCGAGATCGCTTTGTCGAACTTGGCAAAGACCATTCGGCCAGCCGAAGTTTGCAGGACACTCGTTACCTCGGTAGAAATCTGCTCGCCAAGATGTTCCCGGCCATTTTCGATGACCACCATCGTGCCATCTTCCAAGTAGCCGATGCCTTGGTGGGTCTCTTCACCCGGCTTGACGACGCGGACATCGACCGACTCGCCGGGAAGAAAAATCGGCTTGAGTGCGTTTGTCAATTCATTGAGATTCACAACGCCCACATTCTGCAATTTGGCAACTTTGTTCAAGTTGTAGTCGTTCGTAACGACCTTGCCTTCCAAGTGTTTTGCTAAGAGGACCAGTTTTTGATCGACCGGCTGGTTGACGAACTCAGGGAGTTCGCGATCGAAGATCATCAAATCCACTTGTTTGTCACTCCGCAAGCGGTTGAGAATGTCGAGTCCACGACGACCACGGTTGCGGCGCAATTTGTCGCTTGAGTCGGCAATGTGCTGCAACTCGGCAATCACAAACTGGGGCATGACAAGCTGCGTCTCTAAGACCCGCGTCTCGACCACATCGGCAATACGGCCATCGATCACGACACTCGTATCCAGCACCAACGGTTTCTGTCCTTTGGTTTTTTTCGAGAACTCGACGTAGGGAATAATGAACCGAAAATCATCTTTGGTTTGTAACAGCACACTGATACACGTGTAGCAGAGGGCCATGCCAAGAACCATCGGCAGGTAGATCGACAGCAGCGAATCGTCCGGCGGCAGGACGGGCGTTAACGCGATTTTTGTGACGTAGGTTAAGAAGAGGCCGACAATGAGCCCGAAGTAAACGGCCGTAATCACGTCGAGCCGCTTGTTTTTGACCAACACGTCGGTCACGATCACGGCAATCGCCGTAAGAACAACCCCGGCAAAGACCAGGGCAGGAAAGAAGGTCGGTTCTTTAGGGAGAATGTCGGAGTTGACAAGCTGCAC
>JAJRUA010000409.1 GCA_024278035.1 Planctomycetota bacterium
CTTTTGCCCTTGTTTCTCAATGTCTCGGGCGGGGCCGAGTTTTGGCAACCCCTCACCGGTGCCGTCATCTTCGGGCTCGCTTTTGCGACAGTCTTGACGCTTGTCGTCATCCCCTGCTGCTACAGTGCGGCTTATATTCGACCGAAATGGAGCGAAGTCGGTACGGTGGGCGGATTTGCGTTATTACTCTTTGGTGTGCTGCCGATGCTGGGGTAACTTTTATTTGCGGGAGGCGTCTCCGACGCCGATTAGACTTCGCCTACCCTGACGATTAGCAGCACGTTATCGGCGTCGGAGACGCCTCCCACAACATAACAACACATTTACATTATTACGGTTCCATGATTGAACTCCCTAACGGCACGCGCGGCCTCGTCTTTGATTGCGATGGTACGCTCGCTGATACGATGCCCATTCACCTCCAGTTGTGGGATATTTTGCTTCGTGAACAGGGACTTGTTGTCCCTGGGAGTTTTATCGAAGACCATGCTGGCAAGCCGACCGAGGTGATTGCGCAGCTTATCAATGAAGAATACGATGCATCGATCGACCCTGTCACGTTCTTCGAGGAGAAAGAAAGCCGATTTCAGCAACGGCTCGACGAAGTCGGTCCCATCGAACCGGTTGTTGCCACCGCTCGACGTTACCGGGGTGAATTGCCGATGGCTGTTGTTTCCGGTGGCTGCCGAAAAAATGTCACGCTATCGCTTAAAGCGATTGGCATATTGGATTGGTTCCCTGTGATTCTCACAGCCGACGACCCGATCGCTCACAAGCCGGCCCCCGATTTGTTTCTCATCGCTGCCGAACAGATTGGCATCCCCCCCGAAGCGTGCCATGCTTTTGAGGACGCCGATGCCGGCATCGAAGCGGCCCGTAGCGCGGGAATGACCGTGACCGATGTGCGTGAGGTGATGGTGGATCTGACAGGAAACGATTGAACCACCGATAACACGGATAAAAGAAATTCGTTTTTTATCTGGACTATCGAATTAAAACAAAGTCAGAAAGTCACGACTACCCTCAAGCACCCGAACGACCTGAATGCCTTGCTCTGCGGGTCGATAAAGAACGAGCCAACGGCCTTTGAAGGAAGAGCCACGCAAGCCTTCCGCTAGGTAAGACATTGCTTCACCCATGAAGGGGTGGCTTGCAATCAATTCGCAGAGGTCATGGCATTCTCTTACGATCTTGGCAGCCGTGCTAGGTCGCCCATCGGTCACCCCGATATGAAAAGCGATTTCCTCAAGGTCCAACTCGGCCTCGGGCGACCATTCGCAAGTTGCCATACTTAGTTAGCAATCCCGCGTGCGGCTAAACGAGCGCTGACTCGGCTAATCAATGCCTCGACATCCAAGGAGCAACCTTCTCCTCGATCGAGCGAGTCTATCCCTTTTCGGGCCTTTTCCTTCAAATCGGAAAGTTCTGACAAGTAACATTGAAACTTGCTTAGAGCCTCATCAAACGAAAGCTCTGCCTCGCCACGTTCGATTAAACGACCAAGAAAGAAATGGAGCGTCTCGACATCGGTTGTCGGTTGTGTTGTCGCCTTGCCATCGGTAGCCATCATTGAGTCTCCGTGTTGATTCTACTCTACTCAAACGGCGAAAGCGAATAAAACAAGGCAAAAGCCTCATGCGTCGTCGAAGACGATCTCCAAAATCTCAAACTTGTTGACACCCGCCGGGACTTCAACCTCAGCCGTCTCGCCTACTTTTTTTCCGACGAGGCCTTGAGCCAAGGGGCTCGTGATGTTGATCCGACCTTCGTCAAAGTCCTCTTCGCCCGCTCCGACCAGGATGAACTCCTCGGTGTCACCGAAGTCGAGGTCCTTGACTTTGACGCGGCAGCCGAAGACGACCTCGTCCTTGGGCAGCTTCGACATATCGACAATCGAAGCTCGGTTCAGTTTGTCCTTGAGCAAGTTGATTTTTGCTTGGAGCATTCCCTGGCTCTCACGAGCCCCGTGGTATTCAGCGTTTTCCTTGAGATCGCCCTCGGCCCGCGCTTCGGCGATCCGCTTGGTGATCTCCGGCATCGTCTCGTTCTCGTAAACGTCAACTTCCGCTTTGATCTTGTTGTAGCCGTTGCGGGTCATGGGGATGATGTCAGACATTTTAGGAGAGGCCGTAGGCTTGAGTCGGTAGGTAGGAGGGCTGGGGATAGTGACCGTAAGGGGACCACTATTGTGTTGGTTTGCGGAGGTTAAGTAAAGCCGGATTTACCCTTACTGCGGCCCACAGGCTCCGGAATCCAGCCTACTCCGAGAGATACAACAGGCATCCGCAGGATTTACAAAAGGTTGGCTTGGAAAGTGCCAGGTCGTTCTGCATGTTGAGCGTCATGGACTGGCCACACCCTTGGCAGACGCCATCGTCGCCTGGGGCCAGGCCGTCGGCCCCCTTGTTGCGAACCACTCGGCGATAATCGCCCTTAAAATCGCCCGGCAAATCTTTTTCAGCCACTTCAAGGTCGGCTTTCAGTCGGACGACTTCTGCCTTAAGTTTTTCGCCCGTGGCGGCGACATTGGTTTCCACTTTGGCAAGTTCGGCCTTGCCTGCTTCAAGGTTCTTTTCGGCTTCGACGACTCTTGCTTCTAAGTCATCAAGGCGGCCAAGCATCTCGAGGATTTCATCCTCCAAAACACTGCCTGCCATCTCCCCCGCCGCAATTTGTTCTTGTAGTGCTTGGTACGCTTTGTTGCTAGCGGCCGTATTGAGCTGGGAGTGCCAATTGGCGATTTTTTCTTCTTACGATTTCAGATCGAGCTGCTTACGATCGACGGCGAGCTTGGTTTGCTTGACGAGGCCATGCGCTGCGACGACCGCCTGCTCAAGCTGGGCGACACTCCCTCGATGGGCGATGATTTGCTTCGGGCCGCGTCCGAGCCGACCCCGCAAATCAGCCAACTGGCTGTGGAGGCGGTGCAAGTCACGAAGCGCGGCAGCAGAGATGGTCGACATAGAAAGCGGAGACAATGAAAGAGAGTGGCACTATAGGTCCACTCTTTATTACACCTAGCACCAAAAAAACCAAGTCCCCGATTGACTACTACGAAAGCTGCAAAGCCGAAAGAGGTGGTGGAAAAAGGGGTTTGCCACGGAGGTCTCAGAGAACCCCGTGGCGCAGGAATCTTGTTTTTTTTCGTGTTCTCGGTGCTCTCCACGGTTCTGGCTTTCCCTCGGAAAAAGGACTTTGCAATCCCCCGCCCCTCCCCCTTTTGAGGAGGGAAGGGGGAGGAAATGCTATGCGACGGCGTTGCGTTGCTCGTTGTCCGTATCGTCATCGGCAGCGGGGGAGAGGCTAGGATCGATCTCAATCCCTTCCACCTCGGTTAGACTTGGTACGAAGCTTGATAGCATTTGGCTACGAACCGGGTTCTGTAACTTGGAGACGGCCTTGGCCTCAATCTGACGAACCCGTTCACGTGTGACCTTAAAAATTCGACCGACCTCTTCCAGCGTGTAGGTATAGCCATCGGCGAGGCCGTAACGGAGGCGAATGATCTCTCGTTCGCGATAGGTGAGCGTCTTAAGAAGCTCATCGATCCGTTCACGCAAGAGCCCGTTGTTGGCCAGCTTATACGGATTAACCGTTCCCTGATCTTCGACCAGTTCACCGAAAGAACAGTCGTCGCTATCGCCTACGGGGCGGTCAAGGCTTACCGGATGGCGGCCAATGTCGAGTACGCGCTGGGTCTCTTCGATCGGCACGTCGGCGGCCAACGCGATTTCTTCGGTTGTCGCTGTCCGGCCATGTTCTTGCTGAAGCTGCTTCGCTGTGTTGCGAAGTTTTGTCAGCACGTCGATCATGTGAACGGGAATGCGAATCGTGCGGGCTTGGTCCGCAATCGCCCGAGTGATTGCCTGACGAATCCACCAAGTGGCATAGGTGCTGAACTTGAAGCCACGCCGGTACTCGTACTTATCGACGGCTCGCATGAGCCCCGTATTGCCTTCTTGAATCAGGTCCAAGAAAGAGAGGCCTCGGTTGCGGTACTTTTTGGCGATCGAAACGACCAATCGCAAGTTGCCGCTTGAAAGCTCTCGCTTGACATTCTCAAATTCGCGGTACTGGCGGCGAGTCTCTTCGGCACGACGGCGAAGGCTCGACGGGCTTTCCATCACTCGGCGCGTGAGTTGCAATAGCTCGGCACGAACGAAGTGAATCTTGTCTGCCGGTGCCTTGGTCGCCTTCAGCTCTGCTAGTTCGGCACGCACAGCATCAATCCGATCGGAGTATTCCTTTAACTCATCAATCAAAGGGCTTACCCGCTTGGTCCGCAGGCTCATTTCTTCGACCAAGATCAGCATTTTTTCTCGTCGGCAAAGATAACGCTCACGGGCGGCTCGCTTTGTCTTATTGTTTTCACGCCGATCTACTTGCGTAGCGTAGTCGGCTTTCTGCTGTTCCATGAGGGCCCTGAGCGTCCTCAAATTGTACGGCATTCGGGCCGAGACTTGCTCCTTCGTGAGTCGCTCGGTGAGCGAGACTTTGATCGTCCGGTCGAAAGGCAATTGGCCAGCATAAACCTTCTCAAGCGTTTTGACCGTTGCTTCCATAGCGTAGAACGAACGAAGCAAGTTGCGACGAAACCGCTTCCGAGTGAGCTCAATTTTCTTGGCAAGGTTCACTTCTTCGTCACGTGTGAGCAGCGGAATCTCTGCCATCTGCGACAAGTACATCCGAATCGGATCGCTCGAAGAGATCGGAAAGCCGTCGCGGAGCAAGTGGGAACGATCCCCTTCGCCCACCGTGTCGATCGTCACACGACGCGCTCCGGGAGCTTCGACCAACTCAATGCCGCTCCCTTCGATGGCGGTCAGCAGGATTTCAATCCGCTCCGTGCCGAAGACTTCATCCGGCAGATAAGAATAGACATCGTCGTAAGTTAGTTGCCCCTCTTTCTTTCCAAGGGCGATCAGCTTTCGCAGGGCATTATCGACGCCGCCTGGGATGCCCTTGGGAGGGATGCTTGGATCGAGGCCTGCGGCGGTAGGGCCCACGGACGCTTCGCTCTTCGAGGGGAGCGTCGATTGGTTGCCGAAGGATTGGTTGAACGACGAGGCGGGCTTCTTTTTAGGCTCGCTGGCCGTGGGCTCAGCGGCGGCCTTCGTAGCGACAGTTTTCGTAGCAGCAGTCTTTGTAGCAACGGGCATGGGTCAACTCCTCGTGTGCATCCTGCACACAAAAAAGAGGGACGCTTCGCCGCCTCCGACTTGTGGAACCGTTTGCGGGAACGGCTCGACTCTCTGAGGCGACATCACCGCTGAGACACCCTATCCTTCCGTGGACCGGGAACCTGTCTCGCGGTTCTTTCGCGAAGCAAACAGGGCCGCCAGGGCCGCGTCTGCCTCACTATCAACAACTTCTCCTGTACGTAAAGCCGAAATCTGACGCCCGCGTTCGATACCTTCCAGGCGACGTTTGCGGGCGAGCAGCAAATCGTTGTAACGTCTTGCCGAATCACTAACAGAACGCTCTTTGCCAAACTCGTCAAGCGTAACTAGAAAGCTTTTTTGCATTTCATTTTTGCATGCAAGCATCATGTTTTCGTAGGTTGCCTCCCCTTCTTCGGTCACTTCCCGAAGAAGGGAAAATATTTCACGAGCAGCAGCCGACTCGAAATCAATTTCCCCAAACTCGGCGACAATTTTCTGGGCGAACGCATCGCTGACGAGCATGAGTTCGATTGCTTCGCGATCCCAAGCGGTAAGGTCATCCGCTTTCAAGGCAGGAGCGACTTCTTCGTAAGCGTCGCTGTAAGGAATGATTTCGTTTGCATCGGTCGGTTCAAAACGCGTGAGCGTTTTCTTTCGGTTACCACGCCTTAGGTCCATGAGCCGTGAGCGTAGGCCCGCTTCGGGTAACTGGAAGTGGCGAGCGAGTCGGCCAAGCACGCTCTGTTCGCGAAGCATCACGGCCGACGACGCTTCGCCTAAGGCGGGCTGCGTTTTGGCGAGCGTGCTGAGCATCTGCTCAATCGCTTGCGACGCGGCATGTGTGTTATCAGCCGAAAGAACCATTCCGTTGGTTACCGTTTGTAGCTTGTGTTCGAGTGCGTCCGGAGCGGCTGCGAGCAGCTCGTCGAACTTGTCACTTCCGTGCGACGCTATAAAATCACACGGATCGAGTCCGTTAGGCAAGGTCAGAATCCGCAAATCGATCGGACTTGCAATAAAAAGTTCGAGCAGCTCGCTAGCACGTCGCCGGCCCGCCTCATCGCCATCGAGTACTAGCACCAGTCGGTCCGTGAACCGGCGAATGAGCTTCAAATGCCCTTCTCCCATAGCGGTTCCGCACGCGGCAACGACGTTTTCGACCCCCGCTTGATGCGATGCTATCACGTCGGTGTAGCCCTCCATCACCACAATTTCTTGCCTTTTTTGGATCGCATCACGAGCAAGATCAAGTGCGTAGAGCGTGTGGCTCTTTGAGTAGACGGGTGTCTCCGACGAATTGACATACTTTGCCGGCTTGTAGTCGTCGCGTTCCTCCGTGGCTGCGATCTCCGGCAGCACGCGTCCGCCAAAAGCGACGGGGCGTGAGCGGACGTCACGAATAGGAAACATTAGCCGGCCACGGAATTGGTCGTACCAACCCTCGTTGGATTTGCGGGCTGTGATCAGATTCACCCGGTCCAGAACGGCAGGCGAAAAATTAGCCGACGGAGCCTGCTTGAGCAGCCAGTCCCAACCGGTCGGTGCGAAACCAATCTTGAATCGAGTGATCGCCTCTTGCGAGACACCTCGCTCGGCAAGGTAGCGCCGGGCAACGTCCCCTTCTTTCGACTCCAAGAGACAGCGATGGTAAAGCTGCTCGGCCCAAGCGAGAGCGGCGTAAAGTGTTTTTTTATCGCCGGGCGAACCAGGTTCGGCCTTTGGCCCCTGCTGCGTCGGAGCGAGCGAGATGCCTGCCCGGTCGGCCAGTAGCTCGAGCGCTTCGCGGAACTCAAGCCCATCGATCTTCATCACGAAGCTAAAAGCATCGCCCCCAATGTCACAGACCCAACACTTGAACGACTGACGTTCAGGGTTCACTTGCATACTGGGGCGCGAATCGTCGTGCCACGGGCACAGGCCGACATAACCACGCCCCTGACGGCGTAGTTGTAGGTAGCTGCCGACCAGATCGACAATGTCGGTCGCTTGGCGAACCTGTTCTTTGGCGTCTTGCGAGCTAGAGAAGCTCACGATGGGGGTTCCTTTAGGGGCTAGGGCGAGCCGGGTGCCGTAAGGCCCCGGAGGTTTTTTCGAATTGGAAATGCGGGATTCGGATTGCGGAATGACGCGCAAGGCGACTACCAATCTCTGTGATTCCGCGATCCCAATTCCGCATTCTTACAACCGACAGCGCTCCCTTTTCGGAGAAGGGCCGCCGACGGCTCGCCCAACTTTCCGAATGCAAAAATTACTTCTTTGGCCGGACTTCGGTTTTCACGTTTCGGCCGACGCGGACCGTTAAAGCTTTGTCGATCACCGCACCGTTCACAATGCGGCGTACCAGGACATCGGCGGTCGAGCCGACATCGGTGGCGGCAATCGCACGGCTGAGTAACGTCGGATCTTCGGCATGGTGGTCGTTCCAGGTGAGTATAAGGTCGCCCGGGACAAGGCCCCCTATTTCTGCGGGCGAATCGCGTTCGACTGTTTTTATGAGCACTCCTTCACCGCTCTCGAGGCCGAGCCGCTGACGGACTCTTGCCGAGGGACGCACCGGAGTCACGCCAAGAAAGCCTCGCTCAATGTAACCATGCTCACGAATTTGGTCGTACATTCGCTTCGCTAGGTTACTAGGAATCGCAAAGCTCACTCCGCGGTACGAGGGGCCGAGGATCGCTGTGTTCACGCCAATGACTTCACCGGCGAGATTCACCAGCGGGCCACCACTGTTGCCGGGGTTCACGGCGGCGTCCGACTGGAGATACTCTTGGTACAAGCTGGTGTTCGAGGTTAAGCCACTCCCGCGCCGTCGGGCGGTTGCGCTGACAATGCCAAACGTCACGCTGCTTTCGAGGCCGAAGGGACTGCCCAGCGCCCAGACGAGGTCTCCCGCTTCAAGACCCTCGCTGTCTCCCCACTCAACCACGGTAAGATTGCCTCCATCGACTTTGAGTACCGCAAGGTCGGTCGCCGGGTCGGCCCCAATGAGAGCCGCCTCTGACGTTTCTCCTGTGGTGAACTGCACAATAATACGAGGAGCATCTTTTACAACATGAAAGTTTGTAACCACATAGCCTTCAGGATCGACAATAAAGCCCGAGCCTTGTCCCTCAGGGCCTCGCCGTTGGCTTTGCGGAAGAAAAATACTGACGACGCCTGGCCCCACTCTTTTGGCAATCAGGCGTGAGGCCGATTCGAACTCCGCAAGACGGGGGGCCAACTCACCCAGGGCATCGGTCGCCGCTTCGACTTCGGCTTGCATTTGCCCACGGCGGATTTGGTAGGCAAACATCCGCGACAAGAACGGTGCAATGGCAACACATGCCAACACACTTGCCAACAGAATCAGCTTCCGAATCCGGTTGGCAAAGGCGTAGGGATCCGGGTCCGAGAGTTGCAAGTTCGGCTTATCGAACATCGGTTGCGACGCTCCGGCAACGGGGTGCCCTTCGGCGGTCATGTCAGATTCTTCCATTAAACGGCGGTTCCGTACCAGCTAGAGGAACGCCCCCTTGGGGCGTCGGTGGTTCAGCTAACAGTATACCCCGACGGGCCGACTTACGGCATGAGGCGGATGATCGCTACAAACGGTGCGTTAGCCCCAAACTCCCCTGCTAGCGAAGGGCTTTGGCTACGTTCTCAAGAGCCAGCGTTCTCAGGGGCCTGCGTGAACTAGGTTTTACGGTGATTCCCCCCTTTCGCCTCACCGAGAAATCCCGTGCCTGAAGCCATCGCCGAAACAGAAGCAAC
>JAJRUA010000410.1 GCA_024278035.1 Planctomycetota bacterium
CACCGTCGCTTCGACTCTCGCCCCACTGTGGAGTCGATGCGACGGTGAAAGCGGTAGGGGCGGGCCCTCCTTTTGTAGAGCCCGAGCGGAGACCCTTGGTTTTCTAGGAGAATAGCACCCACGATAATCCCGGATGGACCTCTAAAATACGTTCTAAGGGGGCCCGATCTGTCGCTAAACCGGGCCTTCCGATGGTTGATCTGTCGTTTTGCTCGCGCAGACCTCGGTAGGGATGAAACATTTCAGTGCAGCTATTGTCAGTACTTCCAGGTCATCATTCCGTAAAACTCTCGCTCGACTTCGGTACGCTGAAGGCCAACGGTAGTGGCCTCGTACTCAGGCTGGCTTCTATCGAGAAGATTCCGGCCAACGAGAGATATCTCGAAATTTTGGGACGGATTCCAAGCAAGTCGAAGATCAATCGTGTTGTAGGAAGGGGCCGCGTTGGCACCAATCGAATCGGCATAGCGCCAGATCATGTCAAATTGCCAATCACGGGCGATGTCCCATGAGGACTGTAGATAGATAAGGTTGGCAGGGACCAAACCGGCACCCGGAAAATCGCTGTTATAGTTCGTTTCTATGGCAGAGTAGGTGCCATAGAGGTGCCAATTGGAGTTCAAGTCAAGGTTGGCTGCCAATTCAACTCCGTACGTATCTCCTTTCGCAGAATTAGATATCCCGAAGGGAAGGATAACCCTTGGAGGTGGCCCCGGATCAACGAAGGGGGCACCCGTCACGTTCATCTGAGCTAGATTGTCATAGCGATTGTAGAAAGCGGCGACATCCCAGGAGAACCAATCGACAGGCTGCGAGCGCATCCCGATTTCATAGGCCAAGAGATCCTCTGATTCAAACGCATTGTTTCCCGCCACGGCAGGAAACACGCCTGGCAGAGCGGGCGGAGGGGGAAGGTAGAACGTGAGGTCATTGTTGGCGCGAGAGGGGGTGCGGACAGCGCGCGAAACCGAACCCCAAATCGACCGCCTTTCGTCCGGCGTCCAAAGCATCCGAACCGTCGGCTGCATCTCAAACTGTGTGTAGCTATTATGACTAAACTTCGATCCAATCGTAAAGTAAAGTTCGTCTTCGAGCAACGTAATCTCGTCCTGAACAAAATAGCTGAAATTATCAACCGAACGTCTTGGTTGAGAGAACTCATAGAGAAAAGGAGCATCGGTTAGGCGATCGGTGATATTTCGATAGCCGACCCCAACAATGACATTGTGCCGATCTCCCAGGGCAAACCGATATGAGGTGTCGAGATCGATGGTTTCGATATTGAAGTCGAGCCCTGTCTCACTGAATCGGCGAGCCGTTCGATCGTAGTAGAACTGTACGGACCAACTAGAATCCTCATCGATGGTATGGGTCCATCTACCAAGGAGGTTGCTTCCCACATTTTTCTGTGAATCAGAAACCGAGGCGACAAAGGGAGCTGCCGGGGTGGGGTTCAGTGTGCGAATCCCCGACTCTCCTTCGTAGTAGTCGCCTTGTAAGGTAAGGTGATCCTTTTCAGTTGGTTTCCAATCAATCCGCATACCACCTTGTCCAAGATGCCAGGCATCATTGTCGAGCCCCGCGGCATCGAAGCCCGTATCCCGATCGAACCCCTGTCCGTAGATTCGGTAAGTGACATCCTGGCTCCACTGCCCACCAACACGTGCGTTGGCAAAGCCTCTCTCTTCGGTTCCGGCCCCACCTTGCAAAAGAACACCCTGGGTATCGCCAGCTTGTTTGGTGATGACATTGATGATGCCGTTCACTGCATTGGCGCCCCAGATGGTTGCCCCCGGTCCCCGAATGACTTCGATCCGTTCGACATCCTCTAAGATGACGTTTTGGATATCCCAAAGCGTACCGGCAAAAAGAGGCGTGTAGACGGTTCTACCATCGATTTGGACCAATAATTTGTCGGAAAAACGCCCGCTAAATCCGCGAATAGAAACCGACCAAGTATTAGCGTTAAGCCGAGCGACATGGACCCCGGGAACCATACGCAGCACATCCGGAACGTTGCGGGCACCACTGCGGCGAATCATTTCGTTCGTCACAACAAAGATCGCCGCTGCCGATCGCCCTACCGTGCTCACCTGACGGCTGACACTCGTGACCTCCGTCTGAAGTGCGGGAGCCATGACATTGACCTTGGCCAATTGGCTGACATCTTTGTCGGCCATGTCAAGAAGGGCATCAAGTTCGTCAACGCCTTCATCAGCCGTAGCTTCGGCAGGTGGCGATTCGTTTAGCGATTCTTCTTCTAAACCCGCGTATTGCATCGGCGTAGCGTACGGATCGGCTGCCCCTGCGGGGGTAGCCATGGCTATGATAGCAATCGCTAGCAAGGCACATTTTGATACAAATAAACGGTCCTCCAGCATTTCCGCCTCCGTGCGGTCTCTTGCTTCATGTCCAGTGGAGGGTGCCCCCTTTCAATAGGATCGGTGAGACTAGCTGCCGGCTACAGCGAGTTAAGCCAGGCAGCGAGGATGTGCGGGACAGCGCGTTCCGATTCGATGCCTTGTACCAATCAAGGTTCGGTTTCCCGTCAAGTTCAGGCTACCGAAGGTAGGGGGCATTCTGGTCATGCCGATTAGACGCCGCTTGTGATTGCTCTAGCAGGAATATCGATCCGTGCCGCAATCCTTTGGATTGTTCCAAGAACTTCAACGGCTTCAGCGTATCGGCACTCGCTGGCAAGCGTTTCTAGTTCTTTTGCTGGTTGGGTGAAGTCACCGAAACCTGCTCCCCCTGCGGTGCCAAGAAGATTGTGGGCAAGGCTTTTTAATTGTTCGGCTTGCTCGTTCCCGGCAGCTTCCTGCATTCTCGGTAAACTCTCTTCTAGAAAGTCGCCAAAGTCTTGAACAATTTCTAAGAAAACCGGGTTTCCAACCGGAAGCGTTGAGCCAATCTTCTTGTCAGCCCCGGTTAAAGAAACGACTTTGCTGGCCTCTTCTTGAGAAGCCGAAGCAGGGAGCCAACTGGCGATTTTTCTTATCAGGTTTTCTGCAACGATCGGTTTGGAGAGATAATCATTGCAGCCAGCGTCGATACATTTTTCTTTGTCCCCTTTCATGGCATGGGCTGTCAAAGCAAGGATCGGTGTCGGGTTGCCCCGCTCTCGAAGTGTGGCGGCTGCGGTGTAGCCATCCATGACCGGCATTTGCATGTCAAGCAAGATGAGGTCGTAGTCACGCTCCGTTGCTTTACAAACACCGATCTCGCCATTCTCGGCAATATCAATCGTTGTAACGCCTGCTTGAGTCAACAAAGCGACAATCAATTTTTGGTTGATTTCGCCATCTTCGACAAGAAGAATGCGAGCGCCGTTCAGTTTTTGACTCGCCGCTCCACTCGATTGGTCCGGTGTGCCCACGCCGTCTCCGGGAGGCGAGCTAAGCATCTCCGTTTTTTGAAGAGACCCCGCATCAACCGTGACCGAAAAAGTGCTACCAAAGCCAACACAGCTTTCCATGGTTAGGTCCCCGCCAAGGGCTTGGGCCAATTGTCGGCTGATGGTTAGTCCGAGCCCTGTTCCACCGAATTTTCGGGTCACGGAACTATCTGCCTGGGAGAAGGGCGCAAAAACTAGGTCTTGCTTATCTTGAGGAATACCCATACCACTGTCGATCACATCAACACACAATTGGTTCGTGCCATCTTCCTGTTGCTCAATGCTGGCGACCAAGCGGACGCCCCCTTCTTGGGTGAACTTGATTGCGTTGCCAACAAGATTGACCAGCACCTGGCGGAGTCGTGTCGGATCGGTGTGGATGGCTGCCGGCAGAGGGCCCTTCCATTGACTATCAAGGGTCAGGCCTTTTTCCTTCGCACGGACACGCATGAGGCTCGTGACTTCTGCCAACAAGGCGTGGGGCGAGTAGTCGAGTTTCTCAAGCTCCACTTTGTCCGACTCGATTTTCGACAAGTCCAGAATGTCATTGATGAGCGTCAGCAGATGTTGGCCGCTTGTCTGGATATGGGAGAGGTACTCGGCCTGTTCTTCTTGGCTAAGCGATTCACCATGTTGCGCTAACACATCGGCAAATCCAAGAATGCCATTGAGCGGCGTACGAATCTCATGGCTCATGTTGGCAAGGAACTGGCTTTTTGCCCGGTTGCTTGATTCGGCTCGTTTTTTCTCTTTTTCGAGCTTCTGGTTGAGTCGGTCGTTGGCGATGGCTACGCCCATCAGCTCACCGATCGACTGCAATTGCTGTAGGCGTGTTCCGTCCCGTACGGGGTAGGGGTCGGTATACAAAAACATAATGCCGACCGGCACATTTTCATGCATGAGTGGCACGATATAATGCCCGTGGGCCTTCATCCCTTCAAAGGTTTGCTCATGGCGAGGGTCGCAGAAACAATCGTCCGAAACGATCATCTCACCTGATACCGCAGCCCGCCCACATAGGCAAAAGCCTTTGGGGATCGTTTTTTCCTTTGCGAAAAACTCTTCCGAGAATTTTCCGTTCGTCACGAAAAGATCAAGATGATCTTGTTCTTCAGAAGTGAGAAAGACGCCTCCTTTGTTTTGTATCTCAAGTCCTTCAAGACCCATAAGCAAAGTTAAGGAATTTTTGATTCGGTCTTTCAGCGGATGTTGTTCCTGCAGAACGACTGCGATGGCGGCGCGTGCGGTGGCATCGTCTCTTTCGCGTTTTCGTTGGTTCTCTTGAGTGACCGTGTAAGAAATGTCTCGGTGTGTTGAGATATAGGCGATGTTCTCACCTTGGGCATCCAACATCGGTGAAATGGACATATGGGCCCAATAGAAATCATCCTCTCTCGGCTTAGGGTTTTGGCCCATTATGGGAAGCTCAGCAGTGGGCCTCGATTTGCGTTTGTTGATGAGCCGCCCTCTCCAAGTTTCGCCACGGTGGAGAGTCGCCCACATCTCTTGAAAGACACTTTCGGGGGTCTTGCCGCTCTTGAGTATCTGTGGAGTCTTCCCGATCGCTTCTTCCGTGCTCCAGCCCGTCACGTTGGTGAAAGCGGGGTTCGCATACTGGATAACGCCATACGGATCCGTGATGATGATCGCGTCGGCGCTCGATTCCGTGGCGTTCTTGAAATAAGACTCGGTTAGCATCGCACGGCACTCGCTGTGTACTTGGTTGCACCCGTTTTTCAGTAAGGAAATCATGCGCAAAGGTTGTGCGCAGTCTTTCTCGCCTCAAAGAGTAGCTCCTCCGCATGAAGAAGCCGATTCAGCAGCGGAAAACCGCAAGAAAGCCGTGAGTCGGTCGGTGCAATAGTGACGAAAAAAACGATGCTACGGGTGAGGGCGATCTTCTCGGCCCGCGAAGCAGTGGGGCCCTTCCCTGCCTCGCGGGGGCTGAGGAAATCATTGGCTTGCCGTAGAATTGCGTCAAAGGGACTAGCGAGATTCTTAGCTATTGAGCTGAATCGCGCGGACGATGGCGTCCAGGTCGTTATCGACCTTCACGGCCCGATTGGCGTAGGCCGCCGTGTTCACGCCGCGGCTGCCGAGCACGCGGTTGAACTCTTCTTGGTCGCTCGAATGATAGGCAACCGTCGCAGTCGGGTCTTTGAGTTGATGCCCCGTCAAGATGCAGACAACCCGCTCTTCGGGGTCGATAACGCCCTCTTTACAAAGCATCTTGGCTCCGGCGACACTAGCCGCGCTGGCCGGTTCACAGCCGAGGCCGTTGGCGGCAACTTGGCTCTTGGCGTCAAGAATCTGTTGGTCGGTCGCTTCCCGCACGACTCCGTTGCAGTCGTCAAGCGCCCGAAGGCATTTCATTAGGTTCACTGGCCGGTTGATTTCGATCGCACTGGCAATCGTGTCGGCCCGTTTTGAGGCGGCATCGAGTTCGGCGTAATAGCTGTCGATGATTTTGGTGTCGGGCTCGCCGTTGTTCCAGCGCAGGCCCCGTTTTTCATACAGCTCGTGAAGCGTGTTGGCTCCGGTAGCGTTGATAATCGCCAGCCGAGGAATGCGATCGATCAGGCCCAACTCTTTGAGCTCACAAAACGCTTTACCAAAGGCGCTGCTATTGCCCAGGTTGCCGCCGGGGACGACGATCCAGTCGGGGACTTCCCAATTGAGGCTCTCCAGCACTCGCAGCATGATGGTTTTTTGGCCTTCTAAGCGGAAGGGATTCACACTGTTCACCAGATAGATGCCGAGACGTTTGGTCACTTCGCGAACGCGCTGCATGGCGTCGTCAAAGTCCCCCGCGATTTGCATCGTGAGCGCTCCGTAGTCGAGCGCTTGCGATAACTTGCCGTAGCTGATTTTTCCCGTGCCGATGAAGATCACGGCCTGCATCAAGCGGCTCATACCACAGTACAAAGCGAGTGACGCCGACGTATTGCCGGTCGAAGCACAGGCGGCCCGCTTCGCGCCGATCATGTGGGCATGAGAGAACGCGGCCGTCATGCCGTTGTCTTTGAAGCTGCCCGAGGGGTTCATCCCTTCGTATTGCAAACGAATCCGGTCGGGCTTCATGCCGACGTAGTCATCGACCCCCTTGGAGGGATGGAGCGGCGTTTGGCCCTCGCCGATCGTGACGATTTTTCCATCGGGAGCAAAGGGGAGTAGTTCGCGAAAACGCCAAACGCCCGAGCGTTCAAGGGGCTCGTTGCGACGGGCCCATTTTTTCTCGAACTCTCGGAGCGAGTCCGGCGTAGGGAGTGAGTCCCAATCGTAAGAGATATCGAGTAGTGAACCGCACTGGTCACAACTGGTGCGCACCTCGCCCACATCGTACGTCGCCCCGCAAGAAGGCAAAATGCACTTCTGAAAAGCGAGGGCGGTCTTGGTCATTGGGGCGGTGGCGGCCATGAGTTTTTTTTATAGTGACAACGGGGGAAGAGCGTTCAACGATTCGTTTGAGCGTTCTGCCATGAATACGAAACTAGCTGGAAACTGATAGCTAAACGCCGGCAGCTCGCGAAGCAGCTTCTAACCTCCTTTCGTCAAACGACTTACCCTCAGTCTAGTTTGATCGGAAAAAGGTCGCAACCAAGAGAGGGCTAGCAACGTTAAAAGAAGGCTACTTTGGGCAAAAAGAGGGTGCCAGCAATGGACTTGAAGGCCCGAAGGTGATTAGACTGAGAGGTTCCCCTGCTGGTTCTTTGGGCCTAGCGGGAGTGCCTCATCACCTTGGATTATCTACGACCACGAGAATTCCATGCCGCCTTTTGATTGGGCAGGCTGGTAGAAAAGGAGAGAAACGGAAATATGAAGAAGGCTGACATGCAGGATTACAAGCAGCGTTTGGAAGTAATGCGGAGCCGCTTGCGTGGCGATGTGAAGGCCATGGCTAAGTCGGCCCTACATGGTGCCGGCGATGAAAACGGTGGGGCCGCCTCCATGCCCATCCATATGGCAGAGCTTGCAACAGAAAACTTTGAGATAGAGTTCACCCTCAGTCTTCTGGAGACGGAAGAAGATACCCTCACGGCTGTCAAGGAGGCGATTCTTCGAGTTGACAACGGCACGTACGGCAAATGCCTTAGCTGTGACAGCGTGATACCCAAGACTCGCCTTAACGCTCTTCCCCACGCATCGATGTGCATTCGGTGTGCGGGTAACAAGGAATCAGGGTAACAAAGCTGTCAGCGGTTAGCTTTCAGCCATCCGCTTTTGCTGGGGTGGCTAACATTCAACATAAGGTCCAACGGAATGGACAATTCGACTTCTACCGCTTCTGATTCTACGCTGCCAGATCGCGTTCCTGCGAACCGCTACGCGGTGTTTGCCGTGATGTCGATGGGAGGCTTGGCAGCGGATTTGGCGACCAAGGCGTGGGTCTTCGCTTGGCCGGGCAAACTCACGGGCCATGTCGATTGGCTTGTGAAAGATTATGTCGGCATCCAAACGAGCCTCAACGAAGGGGCCCTTTTCGGCATGGGCCAGGGGATGGTCTTTTGGTTTGCTGCGGTGAGCTTGTTTGCCGCGATGGCGATTCCCGCATGGCTTTTCGTTTGGCAAGCGGCCCATGACTGGTGGCTCACGGTGGCGCTCGGAGGCATCTTTGGCGGCGTGCTGGGGAACCTCTACGATCGCCTCGGCCTGCATGGCGAGATTCGGCCCGCATATCATCCACAAGCGGGAGAAACGATCTACGCTGTCCGCGACTGGATTTTATTCCAAGCCAACGACCAATGGCGCTGGCCCAATTTCAATATCGCCGACTCGCTACTGGTAGTCGGTGCAGCCGTCCTCTTCTGGCGGGCTATGAAAGAACCAAAAAATAAGGCTGAGCGCAGCGAGTAAGAGGTAGATAGTCGCTTGCGCAAACTGTCCGCTATCGCCGTCCGGTAGTAACCAACTTCTCATTGCAACACCGTCGTCTTACCACCAGGGCTAAAGGCGATTGGCTTACCGGATCGCTGGAGTGACTTAGCGACCCGATAGCCACGCTCTCGGAGATTTTTTTCTAACTGAGGCAGCACATCAAAACTGTCGGGGTAGGTAATCAAGGTGATAACGGTCTTCTTCGGATCGACCGTACGGAGTCGATTAAGAAGACGGCTATTGGCTTGCATCGCTTCGTTCAGGCTTTCGGTCGGTGGTCCTGTTCCGTAGAGCCCCGCTTGTGGTTCTAGGCGTGCGACTTTTAGGCCACCCACGACCATCGTCCCTTCAGCCGTCTGCACAAGCCGCCGAGAAAAAAGGCACCGTAGAGCAAATCCATCGATGGGCCCCACGAGTCGTTCAAAACTCGCCTCTTCTCCCGACATGGAAGAAAACGAATTGCGGATGCTTGCCATACTGTACTCTAGCTCTTGCTTCAATTCGTTGACCGGTAAATAAACGACACGATCCGCTTCGAGTCGCAGGAGCACTTCGTCGGTTACCCGTCCGCGGACGATGGGCGTTGGCTCAAAATCGATTTGTTCAATTTCGGGTCCTGTATCCGCAGCGATGAGACCAATTTGTTTGCGGGTTAATTTCTCCAGCTCAAGCTGAGCTTGAGCCAGTTGATTGTGTGTATCAAAAGTTCGGCGATCACTTGCGGAGAGGTTTTTTCGTTCTTCGTCCAATTCCGCGCGGAGCGTGGCGATGTACGTTGCCAACTCCTCACGCACTTGATTGCGAAGCTGCGATTCTCCCAGGGAGATGGCGGCTTGCTCGACCAATCGAGCAACCTCCTTCCGATTGAGCAACGCTTCACGAATCGCCCCCTTGGCTTCTTCGATGACTTGCTCGTGATCGACCGTTTGCACCTGAGCGACGACCGCCACTTGGCGTCCGGCCCGAACGCCAACGACCACCACCAAGAGCACAAGGATGCCGACAATGTTGGCAACAATGTCGAGAAACGAATCACCGCCGGGCATCTCTTCTTGTTCATCGGCGTTGCGACGCATCTTGCCCTCCTTGCCCGAGGGCCGTGTTGGCAGCGGGCTGTTTCGAGACTTTGATACCAGCGCCGCGCAGCAGTTGGGCTAACTCGTTGGCGCGGGCCTGTCCGTTGGCGGCCGTGTTGAGAATCAGCGACGGCTTCCAGTAAAAACCTTGTCCTGCGATGCCCCAAGAACCGGCATGTCTCTTGAGGGCCGCTGCGACTTGCGGGGCGTGGGTTCGCGTAGGGCCAACGAACTCGATCGTTTCTCCCGAGGGGAAAACAATTTGGTCGGCATCAACGGCTAGCTCAATCGTACGACGAATGGGGATGCCCGATCGCCCGTCTTCTTCCGCCTCGCCGTCGCCCTCTTCAGACGAATTGCCTGCGGTGGCCGAGGGCGTCGCTTGCGAAGAGGCCGCTTGTGCTTGTGCGTCTGCCTGTGCGGAGGCGGAGGCTGTCGCCCCCGCTTCACGGCTGCTCCCCCCCCCCTGCCCCGCCGGTCCTTCTGCCGGTCCCTCTTCTGGAGAGGCCGCCACGGTGTCGGACGACGCCACTTGTTCGGCGCCCAGGCTCCCCTCGCCTGAAGCGTCACCAGAAGGGGATTCTCCTAAGGCATAAGCCGTGGATTGGCTGCTGGAATTTTCACGGTATTGGCCCGCAGTTTGCTCTGTTTGCTCTTCAGCAGAACCTAACGCGGGGGCCTCGCCCGTTGCAACAGCCTCGTTGCCTTCGGCGTATCCGCTAGCCCCCCCCTGCTCTTCCATCCCAGGTGCTCCGGCGCTACCAAAATTGACATTCGCGAACGGGTTGTCCGATCCACCGTCACCGCCACCGTCACCTTGCGACGAGCCTAGCAGCGAACCATGGCTGGACCCTCCCCCGCCACGTCGGCCATGACTCCATGCCCAACCGGCGTTTCCTCTTCGGAAAAGTTGCGGAGCCGCTTCGGCAAGCTGTTCGCGCTCCGCTCGAGCCAATTCAATTGCAGCAGCGACCTGTTCGGCCAACATCGGGTTGGGCGCTTCGTACTCAAGCGGCCACTCTTCGGCCACGGGTTGGTAGCCGTACTCATCGTTGATCGATTCAAGCACTGCCCGTGCCGCATGGTAGGCTGAGATGCCATCGGGCCGAACAACGAGGAGAGGGTAAGGCAACCCGGCTTCGCCAACGCCCCTCGCTTCGGGGTGATCGGCGTAGTATTGCTTGATCGTCCGAACAGCCGCCGCTAGGGGACTGCTTACGTGGACCGGAGGCAAGAAATCTTCGCGTGTCAGCTTGATCCCCTCCGGCTGAAGTAGCACTCCGTCTGCACGGCACTCAAAGTAAACAGCAGGCCGGTGGGTGCCGGTCGCTTCGTCACGCATGGGCACGATAGCGTAGCGTCGCTGCCGGCCAGCGGCTTGCTCTTCAAGCTCTACGATTTCATCGGTAAGCATTTTCGTTAGTTCTTGAAGACGCTCAAGCTCTTGCTCCGCCATCGCTTGGTCATCGTAATGCTCTTCTTCCAGGGCGATTAGCTCCATCGCTTCGGTACGGAGAGTCTCCACTTCGTCTTGCAACCGGCGAATATGATCTTCGATACCCGTGAGCTTGGTTTGCTCTTCTTCGAGCTGCGCAGCGGCTTGGCTACGCACTTTGCCTAAGCGGTCACGGTAGGTTTGTGCTTCGGCCAGTCGCTGGCGTGCCAGTTGTTGCTCCGGTGTGTCAGCGGCCTGGGCAAGGGCCGCTTGTGCCTCGGCTTGTTGCTCCGCCTTGTCGCGAGCAACGTGGGCCATAGCAACGAGCAGCACCACCATCGCCCCCATCGTGCAAAGTAGCACAGCGAGGAACGGGAAGAGCGAAGCCGCATTTTCTGAGCGACCTCGGCCGTGGTTACCTCGTTGGGTACAGCTCATGCGGCCTTACTCGAAGAGGTGGTGGCCACCACTGCTTGCTCACGTCCGGCACGTGCGCTCAGCAATTGGATCGCTGCGGAGAGACTCTGAAGCGTTTCTTCAAAGTTATGAGCCCTGCCAAGCGATGAGAGATTACGACTCAGCGTCTCCTCAAGCTGTTGCACTTGGCTTGTTGATTCGACGACTTGCAGCAGTACTTCGCCCTGTTTGACCAGTTGCTCTTGGTGGCCAACGGTCGCTCCCGCTGCGGAAACGAGAGCCTCTTGCATCTCCTTGAGTAATTTTTCGCTTTGCCGGATGAGCTTCTCTTGTCGATCGGCGGCAACGACCATCGACTCGCCAAGAGCCGCCTCAACTTCGCTCAGATGACGACGATTCTCTGAGGCAAGTCCCTCTTCGGCGGAGGTGAGCGTCTCGCCATGCTTTTGCAGGGCTTCGACCAATAGTTCCGCCATCCGTTCGAGTCCGTTTCCGAGGTTTCCTATCAGTTGGTCGGCATTGTCCGTAAGCCGTTCGGCGTGGCTCGCTTCAAGGGCGGCCAGTTTTTCCATTTGTTGTTGGATGGCTCCGCTTACCACCGTCGTTTGTGTCGTCAAATTGGAATTGAGCTGTGCGATCTGGTGTTCGGCCCCTTCGATCAAGCCTTTTGCATGATCTTTGAGGTTTTCCTTGAGAGCCGATTGGAGTGAACTCGTGAGAGTTTCTCCCGCTGAGCTGGTCGCCTCGGCCCACTGTTGGTGGGTGGCATTGATGGCCGCTTGCCAAGTCTCGGTCTGTTTTTCCGAGAGTTGTTCGACTGCGGAAATGACTTGTTCGCCCATCCGCCGGATCGATGCGACATTCGGATCCGTCCCGGCACCGTACTGCTGGAATCGCCCGACGAGCAGTTGGGCTGTTCTTTGGTTGACTCTCTGAAGAAGCCGCTCCTCGACGCGTTCCGCACCGAAGATACCGAACCAAAGCACCAACATGAGCGACATCGCTTGGGCTGTCGTATCGAAAGCAATAGAAAGAGCGGCCATCACCGAAGTGAGCGATTGCTCAAGCTGATCCGGCGAAAGCTGACCAATGGCGAGCGTGATGCCAATCACCGTGCCAAGCATACCGACAATCGGTAAGGTGGCTCGTACAAGGCGTGGCAGCGCGTAGCCTGCCGACATATTTTCAAACTCATTATCTTCCTGGCGAAGCAGGTGCTCTTCGAGCGTGTCAGCAGAATCGGTATCACAAACGTACTCCAGCCCCTCACGAAGCCGCTCGACAAGTTGCGTTTTACCAAGGAGTTCAGGAAGGGCATCCAGCCGGCCAAGCAGGAGCGGCGCGTCGGAAGCGGGTTGGCCGCCCGCCGGTGCGGCGTCTAGGAGGTCGAGCTTGAGCACATGGAACTGTCCGACAAGGCTCAGCAGCCGGAGGCCGAGGGCTGCCATGGCAACAAAGAACAGTAAGGTAGAAGTCCACTCTACCGGGTGAGCCGAAAAATAGCGGCTCAGCAGTGGCGAGGAGATGGCACCCGTGCTAAGCGAGGCATAAAACGTCAGCGTAGCAAGGCCACCCCAAAGCAAAGGGGAACGAAGAAACCAGTTTGCCAGTGATGAGACACGCGACACGATACCACCCCTTTTCCAGACAACGGACTAAGTGCCTATCCCCAAACCTCTCAGGAAGTCTCCTGCGGCCCTAGAAAGACCGAGGTACCTGAAGGCTTTGGGACGTGCTTGTAAATGATCTTGGCAGGGGGCCGGCTGTGGCACGATTTCCCGTGACACTTATAGGTAGGACCAGCAAAAGGCCCCCCCCGATTGTTTCTCGTTCGTACGCCGCGCGCACGCCAGTGGCGTTGGCCCCTGTAAACGTAATCATCGGTCTGATTGGCAAAATAGTTTGAGTCATTCCGACACGAAACCTCTCGCTAAGACTTCGCCCTCACGCAAGCAGACGAATCCGAATGATCCGCAAGCTTTGACACAAGGTGAGCTTGTGGTAAGCCGATACTCACTGCACCACCGCTCTCAAACCTTCCTTTTAGGTGCCTCTCAGGTGCCCCGGAAGGCAGGAGCCGCCGCCTATTTTGGCCGTCTGTGTTTCTGGGGGGAAACCATCTGGCAAGCGAGGCGTTGAACGACACACTCAGGGGGGAGGCAGCCCGGTCGCCGGTTTTCAAGCCGTGACCGGGCTGTTTTTTTGCGCCAGGCCGTAAATACGACCCTAAAACAACCATTTTAGGCCCCGTCCTGTACAAATCGCTTTGTGAAAAACGCCAAATTGCTTATGATCACAGGTAGTTAGGCGAATAAAATCGGAACAGACACCCGGGAGCGTTCTAATGCGGCAAACGACAATTCTTCTTCTCACGGCGATAGCAGTGCCGTTGCTATCAAGTGTGCCAGCTAGCGCTTTGATCGTTAGCACTTGGAATGGCCCAGGCACGCCCCCTTCGATCAACACCTCGGCTCCCGCCGACGACCCGGGTTGGGCCAACGCAGGCGGTGGCCGTTCGGCCATTTATCTTGGCAACCAATGGGTGCTCACCGCTAATCATGTAGCAACCGGCGACATCGAACTGCCGGGCGGCACTTATTCTCCGATCCCCGGCACCGAAGTCATTCTGACCAACCCAGGGAGCTTCCTGGGGCAATCGCTTAATGGCTTTTCTGACCTGAAGATGTTTCGGATCAATACGGAGTCGACCACCGGCCTCACGCCTGAGCAACAAGACGCGAACGTCATCCAAGTCACGATTGCTACGCAAACTCCCACTCTCGGAACGGAAGTCCTAGCGATTGGCGCCGGGAACCGAAGACGTCTCCAAGCGAACAATCCCAACGGACGCGCTCGGTTCGATAGTAATTATCAGTTTACGTCCGATCTAAACTCTCCCAACTCAGGTTTTTTGTTTGACAATCCGACCCCTGTTCGTGAAAAAACATGGGGAACCAATCGCGTTTCAAATCCTAATTCGCTATCGGGTGTCAACGACAATGGCCTGAACCTCATCATCGAAGCGCCGGGCCTCAATGACACGGTCGGTTTGGTCGTGAAGTTCGATCCGGGCGTAGATAACAACGGCAATTCGCTTGGCGATGGGGCCACTCCCGATGAGTTTCAGGGAGCGGCGGGCGACTCGGGCGGTCCCGTTTTTGCAAAGAATGGAGCCGGCGATTGGGAATTGGCGGGCATTATGAACGCGATTTACCTGAATCAGAATCAGCCCCATACGCTGCCAGTTTTTGGTATGAGCACCTCTTTTGCGGACCTTTCGTTTCAGACTTATTACGACCAAATCGCCACGCTCAGGGCCTCCGATCTTTACTCGGTCCTCGGCGATATCGACCTCGACGGAGTGGTTACGGGCCAGATTATTGGTGGGGTCCCGACGGGTGACCTAGCGGCACTCGTGGATGGCTGGCTCTACAATCAAACAGAGGGCGACATCATCTCTTGGAAGCAAGGGGACCTGAATCAAGACGGCTTCACCGACCTTGCCGACTTTGTCCTTCTTCGCGACGCCCTTGGCGGGACGATCTCTACCGCTGAATTTTCACTACTAGTGAGCGGCGTACCGGAGCCCTCGACGGCTCTCTTGGCGCTGCTAGGCATGGCAGCGCTGGCTTCACGCCGTCGCTGCTAGAAAGACGGCAGAGAATATCTAGTGCATCGTTACAGCTAAAAAATAGGGTTGAGAAAATTAGCTGTGACAAAGCACTAGGGAGGCATGGTCTACAGGAGGCTAACGGTCTTGCTCTAGGTGACGCGAGCTTCGATACTAGGCAACCGTAAGGTTCCATTCAAGCAGTCCCCCCTTGCATCCCCAAGCGTATGCCCCCCCACGCCTCGCGTCTAAAAAAGCTAAGACAGCAGATCCGTCGTCATAAGATCGACGCCCTGCTGATCACCAGCTTTACGAATGTCACCTACCTGACCGGTTTTACAGGGGATGACAGCTACCTGCTTGTCACGCTCGACGACGAACGGCTCATCACCGACCCTCGCTACACGACCCAACTTGAAGAAGAATGCGAGTGGCTCTCGTTGCGCGTCCGTCAGCCGGGTGAACTGATGATGCCCATCGTCTCCGAAGAGATTTGTTCGGCAGGCGTAGATCGACTGGGCGTCGAAGCCGATGCGATGACTCTTGGTACGCACCGCAAACTGAGTGAGCAAACCGAAGGCACAA
>JAJRUA010000411.1 GCA_024278035.1 Planctomycetota bacterium
TCCACCGCACAAGCGATGTCGTTTCCGAAGGCCAAGAGGTGGATATCAAAGTGCTAAGCGTCGATCGGGGCAAGCAGCGCATCGCACTGTCGCTCAAGGCGCTTACTGCCGCACCGGTCAGAGAAACAAAGCCTGACGACAAGGACATGCCCCTACCGAAGGACGCCCCCAAGGCCCCGCGTAAGAGCCAAAAGAACCTGAAGGGGGGCATCGGCGGCCCCAGCGGCGGCCAGCAGTTCGGCCTCAAGTGGTAACGGCATCGTAGGGTGGTACCGTAGGCCCACCGTTGCGGACACCATGCGGACCACTAGAGGGCTATAGTTTGTCTGAAAATCGGTCTGCACAGCGGCCTCTACGCTGCTATATGGTTTGCTTGTAGTAGATGGTGTCAGCGATGCCTTAGGCAACGATTTGTCGCCAGATTTGGAAGGGTTTTGAATTATGACCAACCGTTTCATTTTGTGGGCGAGCCTATCCATAGTTTTCTTCGTTGGTTGTGGCCCTCTCTCATTCCTGTCATCGAACTGGCATACGAGAATGAGTTGGAAGGCAGAAGATTACTTTGAGGATCCCTTAGTTATCAAACTATGCAAAGCAATTAAGGCTAACGATTTGGATGAGATTGATAACCTTGTCGCTGAGGGAGCAAACGTGAATGCCATCGGTAAGGGAAACATGACTCCTTTATTGTGGGCTTTTCCTGATGACCACATCGAACGGTTTCGTAAATTGCTTGAGTACGGCGCTAATCCAAACATACTCGTAACAGAAGATTTCGGCACGAATCGATCGATACGACCAGGCTACGCTGTGACTCACCTAGCATTACGCTCTAAGTTTCAAGAACACTACAAAGCTGTATTTGACCATGGTGGAGATGCCAATCTCCAGACTGAATCGGAGCATGGACATGATACTCCGCTGCATATTATGATCCGGGGAACCTATCGTGATAAAGGTGAAAGGTTACGGGTACTCCTAGACCACGGAGCCGATGTCAATGCTCTTGGCTTATCTGGATGGACTCCGGCTTCCACCGCTGTAGCCTATTTCAGTCAATACAGTCTCGCCCTTGATTTATTGAAAGCGGGTGCGGATCCTTTGAAGTATCATAAAGATGAGCATCAAACGATAGCGCATTTTGTTGTGAGTGATGCACGCTTAGCCAACGAATACGAAAATGGTCTGATTACACCTTATGGCAAATTAGTGAAATGGTTAAAGGCTCATTCGGTTGATCTTCAGTCAGCAAGAAATGACCAGGACCGATGGGCTTCGTTACGGGGAAACCGGAAACAAAAAAGGGCTCAAATGGATCGTGAGATCCTCGAAAGAAAGAAACGAGAAAACAGGAACCGCTAATACGTACGTATTATTTCCTGCAATCTTCGGCAAGAGACTCGCGATGTGAAGATAGATTTCTTGGAGTGGCCGATTCCTTCGGAACTTTTTCTTGGGTCGGGAGGTGGGGCGATCGGAGAAATGAAAACCCTTCGGACTTCACTCCGGTCGCTGACGCTCGCGGCTCGCCTGGAAGAGGTTCTTCGGCCGTGCCTGCCAGAAAGCTAGGGTTGCTACTATTCGGAGCAACTCGGGTTTCCGCCTCTTGGCTTAGCGGCTTATCGTCGCCGGCAAAGGACAGAACGCCCGCACACCAAGCTCGCCAACCCAAACATCAAGAACGCACTTGGCTCCGGAATTGCCGTCGTAGTCAGGCGGACGTTATCCAAAAACAGCGTGATGTTTCCGTTGATGTTTTGGCCTCCGCCACCGAACAGTTGCAAGGTAAAGGCACGGGTGGCTGTCAAACTTGCGGTTGGCAGTGAATAAGATTGCCAGCCCACAGCGGGAGTGAGGTTTTCTCCTAGCAGCGAATTCGAGGTGTAGCTATTGGTTTCGCGTGAATCAAAGCTCAAGTAGCCGTTGTTACCAAACGCATCAAGGGCGGCTCCGGGAGCGATTTTGAGATCGAACTCAAGGTTATCGTAGCCGGACAAATCGGTCTCGGAGCCGAAGACATCGCCCGTGAAGGCAAAGGAGTTGGCGGCAAAGTTCATATCAAGCCTCAAGGCACCAGCCGCATTGCCGAGAGACCCTTCGGTCGGATCTTGGCTAATCGTATAGCCACTACCTCCAAAATCAAATCGCCAACTTTGAACGCCATCGCCAAAGTCATTGACCACCAAATTGGCCTGAGCGGCAGAGCCCAAAAGGCTCGCCAAAGCAACAGCAAGGCAAATTACCAAACACCTAGACATCCTCATGGGATACCTCTCGGAGACGAATATAGTATGAAAGAGATTTCCGACCGTAAGCAAACGGCAGCAACAAGTCGACGAGCTGCTAGTGGGGTCGAGCGAAGTCAATGGTAAAGTACTTTACCAGATGAGTCAAGTACTTGAATCGGGATATTCCTTTCCGTAGCAATCCAGCAGGGTGGCAGGCAAAAATATATCAAAGTCTCCGTAAGTCACTTCCTGGAAAGACCTTGCCTCTATTTCAATCACTTGTGTGGATCAGCTTCTCTGATTCGATTTTCAGCAGCGGGTGGCGATTTACGTCGCTAACAGCCCCGCCCGGAAGTAATGGGCCTGAAAGTGGTTGGGCTACCGGCAAGGAAAAATACCGCGACAACTGCCACGAGATTTGCCTAGCTCCCTACCCAGGAAATTGCCCACT
Organism: Planctomycetota bacterium; assembly: GCA_024278035.1. The sequence continues at coordinate 2,680 of JAJRUA010000411.1, forward strand.
GCCCGGCAGGCGCCCCGTTTTGTAGACTGTGGCCTTGTTCGTTTTCGTCTCGTTCGCCTTGCCGTAACCCTCCTCGCCAGTTCGTATGTTCGACGCCCTTCAAGAGAATCTCGGCGCCGCCTTCAAGTCGCTTCGGGGTCAAGGCAAGCTCTCTGAGTCCAACATGCGCGACGGGCTGAAGCTCGTCGAGAAGTCGCTGCTGGAAGCCGACGTGAGCTACGAAGTGGTCCGCTCGTTTATGAAACGGGTGAGCGAGCAGGCGCTGGGCGAAAAGGTACTCAAAGCGCTCCGCCCCAGCGAACAGGTCATTGGCATTGTCCACCAAGAGCTGATCGCTCTGATGGGGCCGGTCGATCACTCGCTGCACCTCAAGGGAAAGGACCAAGTGACGGTCCTCATGCTGTGCGGCCTGCAGGGTTCGGGCAAGACGACCACCTGTGGCAAGCTCGGACGGATGCTCAAGCAGAACGGCCGCAAGCCCCTGTTGGTGGCCGCCGACTTGCAACGTCCGGCAGCGATCGACCAGTTGCACGTCTTGGGCGAACAGGTGGGGGTGCCCGTCTTTTCGGATCGCGATTCGCAAGACCCCGTGAAGGTTTGCAACGCGGCGATGGCCCAGGCCAAGAAACTGGGCGCCGACGTAGTGATCCTCGACACGGCAGGCCGGTTGCACATTGATGACGAGCTAATGGGCCAGCTCAAACGGATCGACCAAAAGTGCCATCCTGAGCAGGTTTATCTGGTCGTCGATGGCATGACGGGCCAGGACGCGGTCAATAGTGCCAAGGCGTTCAACGACGCCCTGGAGTTGGACGGCGTCATTATGACCAAGCTCGATGGCGACGCCCGGGGCGGGGCGGCCATCTCCGTCAAAGAAGTAACCGGCGTGCCGCTCAAGTTCATGGGCACCGGCGAGCACCTGGAGAACCTCGAAGAGTTCCACCCCGAGCGAATGGCAGGCCGCATCCTCGGCCAGGGCGATATGCTGTCGCTTGTCGAAAAGGCCCAGCAAGAGTTCGACCAGGACGAAGCCAAGCGGCTCGAAGAGACGCTGGCCAAAGGCGAATTCTCGCTCGACGACTTCCTGCGCCAAATGCAGCAGATCAAACGTCTGGGCCCGATGAAAAAAGTGCTCGGCATGATCCCCGGCATGAGCTCGATGCTCGGCCAAATGGACGACATCGACGCCGAAGGGGACATGCGACGGCTACAGGGGATCATCCACTCGATGACCCCCGAAGAGCGTCGCAAGCCCAAGTTGATCGACCAGAGCCGTCGCCGCCGGATCGCGGCCGGCTGTGGCTCGGAGCCGCACGAGATCAACGAACTGGTCAAGCAATTCGACGCTATTGCCCCGATGATGATGGCCATGGCGGGCAAAGGGGTGGGCGACCGCATGAAAATGATGCGCGAAGTCCAGTCGGGCATGGCGGGCGACCCGACAGGGCAGCTTGGCAAAAAGAAGCAAACCACCGGCAAACGTCTTACCGCCAAAGAGCGATCCAAAACGCGGAAAGAGCGAGAAAAGCGGCTCAAGCTATTGAAGAAGCAAAAGAAGCGGCGTTGAGCGCAAGCGAGCAAAAAAGGCGAGCCACGAGCGTCAGCGACCGGAGGGAATCGCCCAAACGCTACAACTCCGGTCGCTGACGCTCGCGGCTCGCCCCTTAAAACTGGGGTTAGGGCTTGTCGTGAAGGCCCCAGGTCTGCCATACTTGTGGGTTCCGAACCCATTCACCGATCCCCCGCTACCGTGGCTCCCTCCGACCGGAGGGCTGACGGGGCGGCCCTGTAGGAGAGAAGCGAACGTGTCAGTCCGTATCCGTATGAAGAAGTTTGGCCGGTCCCACCGCCAATTCTTCCGTATTTGTGCCATCGATCGAAAGTCGCCCCGTGACGGTAAAGTGCTCGAAGAGCTCGGTACCTACAATCCGCATATCACCGATGTCGATGCTCGGGCGATCCTCAACAAGGAGCGTATCGACCATTGGATTGGCGTCGGGGCCCAGCCTTCCGACAAGTGTGCCATTCTGATCAAGAAGTACGGCACCGACGGAACGCACCTTGAGCAGCAGGCCGCAGCGGTCGATCGCCAGGCACAGCCGTTCGACATGCCGGATCCGGGCGAGCCCGCTTCGATGCCGCAGAGCGAAGAGGACAAGGCCGCTGAAGCGAAGGCCGCCGAAGAAGCCGCCAAGCCCGTAGAAGCCCCGGCTGAAGAGAAGACCGAAGAAAAAGCCGAAGCTTCCGAAGAGGCTCCTAAGGAAGAAGCCAAAACCGAAGAGAAGGCCGAAGAGGCGAAAAGCGAGTAGACAGCCGTCTTATCGCGATGGACCCATGCCATGCGTTTTGATGTGCTGACGCTGTTTCCCGAGATTTTCTCGGGCTACCTCAGCCAAAGTTTATTGAAACTGGCGATCGATCGCGGCTTGGCCGATGTCCAGTTGCATAACCTTCGTGATTGGTCACGAGGAAAACACAAAGAGGTGGACGACAAGCCTTATGGCGGTGGTCCTGGCATGTTGTTCAAGCCAGAACCGGTTGTCGAATGTGTCGAAGCGGTTCAGCAGATGGTGGATGGCCCTCAAGGGTCGGGCCGACTGTTGATGATGACCCCCCAGGGTCGCCGATTCGATCAGCCGTTTGCCGAAGAGTTAGCGACCAGCGACCGCCTGCTTTTGCTATGCGGACGCTACGAAGGGTTCGACCAACGCATTTGCGATTTGCTTGAACCCGAAGAGGTTTCGATGGGCGACTTTGTTCTGAATGGGGGCGAGGTCGCTGCGATGACAATCATAGACACCGTCGTCCGGCTGGTGCCGGGCGTTTTAGGAGACGCCGAAAGCAACCAACAAGATTCGTTCAGCCGAGCGGGCCGCACTTTGGAGTACGCCCAGTACACACGCCCGCGTGAGTACAGGGGCCTAGAGGTCCCCGAGGTGCTGCTAAGTGGCAACCACCCGGAGATCACCAAGTGGCGAGAAGCGGATGCCCTGCGAAGGACCAAAGAACGAAGAAGCGACCTGCTCCCATAAAAGATTCGCCACAGAAAAAAATAACCACAAAGCCACGAAGGACACAAAGAAAAGAAAAAAAAAGACAGACCGCTGATGAACGCTAATAAGCGCTAATGCTCCTAGTTCGAGCCTTTCCTTATCTTATTAGCGTTCATCAGCGCTCATTAGCGGTTTTCTTTCCTTCGTGCCTTCGTGGTTCAAAAAGACCAACCAAGCGACCCTTAACCAAGCTCAACAGAAAAATGTCCCAACAAATCCTCGAAATGGTCGA
>JAJRUA010000412.1 GCA_024278035.1 Planctomycetota bacterium
ACCATGCTGTGGCCGGCTCGCCGATCGGTGTCGCCTTGGCATTCTCTGCGGGGGTCTTTCTGTGCGTTTCAATGAGCGACCTGCTGCCTGAGCTGCATTTCCATCACCACGACCGCTGGAAGCTATCGCTCGCTTTGCTTTTGGGCCTCGGTGTTGCCGACATGGCCCGCCGCTTTGAGCAGCATACCCATGCACCGATTACTGAAACCCGGGCCATGAGCGAAGAGACTCAGACGTCCGTCCTCCCGGCGGTCCACACAGTCGCCCCTACGAAGGCCCCTACAAAAAGCCTCTAACGTCGCGACGAGGCGGCTCCCGTACGGAAGTCGAGCGTTTGGCCGTTGGCGATCGACGAGCTATCGGCCCAGGCTGGGGTGCTGCTCGTGCGGATTAGCATGGCGACCAATCGGCCCGTGTCGATGTCTCCGGGCGTGGCAAGACGCGTGTAGCGGCTGATTTGCAGGTTGTAATCTTTGGCGATTTGGACAAACGCTCGGCGGTTGAGGGCCAGGAGTTCAAGAGCACGGATCATGCCGGTGCCGTTTCCGCCAGCGCGATCGGCGGCGACTTTGGCGAGCGATTGTTCGGACCGTTCGACCGCTTCGGCAGCTTCTTGCAGTTCGTTGAGACGTGCAGGAAGCAGCTCGCTGAGCAATCGCGCCTGCTCAGAACCTCGCCCAGCGAAAATTTCTTCGTAACGCGTAACATAGGGGCCGCAGAAAGGGGTGTCGGCTGGCAAGATTCTTGAGCCAGCGCTGGAAAGTTGTCCAAGGTGAAGCTGTGCGGCCCGGGCTGCCTTGAGCGAAGTATCGACGCGTCCGTTAAGGTTCGAGAGCGCTTCGTTGAGTGCTGTGCTGAAAGTGGGAACCCGCTGGCGTAGTTTGCCCAGTTCGTCTGCTTCATGGAGGCCCAGGTAATAGTCGGCGGTGGCCGAAGTGAGTGCCCAGTAGGCTTCGATAAGCTGGCTCTGCTGGACGCGCGAAGCGGTGCCGGCTAGCAGACTCGACAGCGGCATCGGCGTGCCAGTGAGGCGAGAGTCGGGGTGGGCCTTTAGCATTCGGGAAAGCATGTTCCGCGTAGCGACTTCGCGTCTGCCTCCTCGATCGACGGGCCTCTCCTTGGCGAAACGATCTTGTGAAGAACGGGCCGGCACGGACGCGTTGCGGCTGTAGGTGCTTGAAGGCGTGGTGCGAGATTGATTTTTTCGATAAGAGGGGGTGGAGGAATCAAAACGTGAAGAGCGCCCGCTCGCGCCGCGGGGGGAAGCGGAGGTGCCCGGAGAAAAGGGACGCGTTACGGCGCTGGAGCGACCGCTTTTCTTTTTTGCAAAAGGATCGTTCGATGTGGAACGCGTTGTCCCTAAAGGGGCCCTGGTTCTCCTGGAGGCCCTAGTCTTCGCGGGGCCCGAAGCTCCAGCCCCTGCTGCAGATCTGGTACCTGAGCCAGAGGTAGAGCCGGTGCCCGAGCTATTCAGCGAGCGGAGGTCAAAGGAACTTGAACCCTGCGTAGTTCTCGGCTGACGACTTCGCGTACTCTCTTGAGAATAGAGATTCTCAAAGCGGTTGGGTGAGCTTGAGGAGGAGTCCGACGGCTTATCGCCGTAGCGACCCTGGGCAAAAGCCGCGGGGCAAAAGGCAGCGGTAACGACAATGCCCAAGAGGGCGACAAGCGGGAAGCGCATCCGTGCGACTCCGATAAGAAGGGACAATCCATAGCGCGTGCCATCCAGGCACCGACAATAACGCTACCCCAAAGCTGGCAGATGAGACAAAACGAGTCAATGCCAGATTAGCGGTACAAAAAGGCCCCAAAACCTCATCCGAAAGGCGAAAGAGCCCGTCCACGTTTAAGAATTAGCGGCCCCCCCCTGCCCTGCCGCCAAATTATGGCGGCCTACCGCAGGCTAGATCGCCCCCCTACCGCAGGCTAGATCGCAATGCCTACGGACCGATTTAATTCCTCGACTCGGGAGGAAGTCAAGAAGTAGATTGCTGCGGCCACGCTTCCCTGCATGGAAGAGGCGGTTGCCAACTCAAAACGACAATCTTCCAGCAAAGGGACAAGAGTCACGCTGCTAGCCTGCTCAATGAGTTCGTTAAACAGCCAGGGGACACGATCGAACAGTTGACTGTGAACAAACAACGTAGGCGGGCTAAAAGTGTTGATGATATTCGCTACCGCAATTGCGAGATAACGACACATGTTAACCAACTCCTCTCGGACTATTTTATCATTTTGGGCAGCTAATTCAACGAGTTCGTCTATTTCAATGTTGCGGCCCAGCCGCTGAGAAACGCGTTCTAACAAAGCCCACTGGCTGGCCACAGCCTCCAGGCAACCTTTTCGTCCGCAAGAACACCGCAACCCATCAACCTGCATAGGCGTGTGCCCGATTTCACCTGCGAACCCGCTCGACCTCGTAAGAAAATAGCCTTCGATCATGACCCCCAGCCCGATGCCAGAGCCATGGACAAGCATCGCGAAGTTCGATGACTTTTTTGCGCCCCCATAAAGACGCTCCGCCAAACATAAGGCGTGGCAGTCATGGGTGATTTCGCATTGAATACCCGATATCTCCCCTAAATCTTGGGCCAAAGGCATGTTGTTCACCATGGGAACATTGGCCGAGAAAAGAACCTTTTGCCTTTGGGAATCCATGAGCCCAGGGACGGTAACCCCCAGGCCTAAAGTCGTAATTCCGTCACTCTTTAGCAAAGGGCGAATCCCGTTATCAATCGCCTCTAAAAGGAGCTTGTAAGTGTTGGGGGTCTTGAACGACCGAAGTGTCTCTTGGCGAAGCACTCCATCAAGACCGGCTGCCACAATCCTGCAAGTCCTGCTATCGATCGTGATGCTTACGACCTGCGAATTTTCCTTGGCTAGCCTTAGACGCTTTGCTGGCCGGCCTGGTCCCGTTTGTACCTCTTCAAACTCCTCAAGCAGCTTCGATTCTATCAGCGAAGCTACCGCCTTGGCGGTGGTGGGGAAAGTGACTCCGATATGATGTGTCACCTCCGAACGCGTCGAGGGGCCATTTTTTTGAATGGCGCGCAGTACCAACGTCTCATTGATCTTACTCAAGAGCTTCGGCTGAATGGGCGAGGCATTGTTCATCGGTCACTTGGCTTTTCAGACGGCATGGCTTCGGTAAACCGACGGCATTCGTAAACTGCACCAGTGTAACCGACTCCCCTCTGACGGACCATCGTCCAGGCAGACCATCAGCAAACCACTGCTTTTTATTGAGTCCTGCGCGAGCAAAGCACCAGGCCAACCATCCGAAGGGCCCCTTTGGCCGAAAGGTGGTGACGCTGAGGGCAAAGCTGCTAGCGCAGACACCAATAGGCCTTCAGTATAACTAAACTCCAAGGGGGCTGACGAACAAAACAACCCGCTACGGAACGATTTTCCCTCCACCGACTGAAATAGAGCCTAATCCCAACAACCCGTCCGGAAGCCTTCAGCGGTCCGGCGTACCTGAACAAGGTTGGTGAGACACGCCGTCAGGGCTTCCTAAAGCCTTCACTCCTAAGCGGATTCCCCTTCCCCCTGTGCTTAACCAGCTCGCCATGCTCACGCGGCCCCTATGCCATGGGACAGGGACAGATACCACGACTCTTGCTTCATACGCTGCCGACTTAGCACAGAGGCTACTCTCTACGTCGCCTAGCTCCCCAGTTGGCCATGCCCAAAAGGGCGAGAGCGAATGTCGCTGGCTCAGGAACCGCCGCTGCTGCTGCGGAATAACTATCTCGCCAGACGGTATAATCGGCAGCAT
>JAJRUA010000413.1 GCA_024278035.1 Planctomycetota bacterium
AAAAAAAGTAACTAGCGTCTAGCAACTAGCAACTCCCTACTCACTTCCTTATCCGTCTCGCTCGACCATTGTCAGACACTCTCTCAGCATCGGGCCGTACTCGCCTTTGCTGGCACAGACGAACGAACAGAGGCTTAGGTCCTCTTCATCCAATTCCAGACCGCCGAGCAACTGAAGCTCTTCGGTGTCTTTCACACAAAGGGACTTGAGCAGCGGAGTCGGGATAATATCAAGCGGCAAGACCCGCTCGTATTGGCCCAAGGGAACAATCGCCCGGTGGCTTCCTTCCGTGCTCGTCGTGAGGTTGAACTGTTTACCAAGTTTGCCGATCCAGTTTTCGGCAAAGATACGCAGGACCGAAAATTTGCCAAACCCGGGGCCCATCCAGCCGAGAAACTCTCGCTCGGTCCCTTCGGTGAGCTGGGTCACCTGTAGGTGGCGTCGGCCCAGGTGCTCAGCCATCGCCCGACGGGCACGTCCCGAAAGGGCCGACCCGCTAATCGTGCGAACGCCCCCTTTCGTCCCGTCCGTTAAATCATCAAGGCTTGCCCCGATTCGTGTACGAACCAAGCGAGGATTCTCTGCCGCGGGGCCGGCGACCGACACAACGCGGTCCATCGTCAGTTCGCCAGTTAAGAACAGGTGGCCAATCGCTAGCACATCCTGGTAGTTGATATCCCAACAGGGCCGCTCCAAGCTCACGGGGGCCAGGAAATGCATGTGCGTCCCAGCCAAACCGGCCGGATGCGGCCCGCCAAACTCCGCGACTTCCACGCAACCAAGGTCTTCGCCGGGCAAGCTCGCTCCGACCGCTTTACAGAGCCAGGTTTTTCCGTCGGTCAAAGTGCTAAGCGCCTGCAAACCCGCAACAAACTCTGCTGGTTTCTCAGCGATCACCAGTGCGGGGTCGGCCGCATGGGGGTTCGTGTCCGTTGCCGTAACAAACAGAGCGTAAGGCGAAGTCCCAGGAGCCGGGTTCTTGCTAAAGGGCCGGGTCCGCAGCGCGGTCCAAAGACCCGAATCAATCAGATTCTGCTGAACTTTGCCCCGAGAGAGTTGAGCAAGGTTCTCATCGCGATAAGCGGTAAACTTCTCTGAGGCATCTCCCTCAAGCTCAACGACAACCGACTCAAACTTCCGTTTCGGTCCGCGATGGACCGCCACCACACGCCCGGCACCGGGCGACGTGTGCTTCACGCCCACGGTCTTCTTGTCGGTGAAGAGAACTTGTCCCAGCTTGACCGTATCGCCTTCGGCGACTTCCATCGTCGGCTTCATACCGACATAGTCGTCGGCAACCAGAGCAACCGTCTTGATGGTAGGGCCAGCAACGATCGTCTGCTCAGGAGCCCCTGCCAGTGGCAGGTCCAACCCTTTACTGAACTCAAAACGGTTAGCCATCGTGTTCGCGTTTCCTAAAATTAGACCCTGGGGATCGGTCACTTTTTTTTAGACCGTACTTCCATGCCAGCAATGTGTCACCCTGCCACAGCAACCAACTTGTGAATAATTTCACAATATCGACCGTTCGTCAACCGGACTAAAGACTTTCGACCACCAACTGCGGCTTATCCGATGGTAAGAAGTCCACTAAGGGAACTTGGGCAAGGTGACGGGTCGATCTTCCTCGCCAACCACAACTCTCAGGAGAATTGCAAAGTTGGTATGGAGTCGTCCTAGCCGCAGGCGGAAGCCGCGGAGATGGGCGAAAAACCGCGGCTCCCGCCTGCGGCTGCAACCATAGCTTCGACTTTGCAGCTTTCCAACCACAACGCCCCCGCCCGTTGTAGCCGTCCGGCAAGGCTCCTATACTTCGGCCTAATTCGAGGCCCAACTCGCTCTTTACCGAAACGAAAATCGCTTACTTACAGCCCCTATGAAAATCCATGAGTTCCAGGCCAAAGGCCTGTTGCGTGACGCTGGCATCCCGGTCCCCGAAAGCATCGTTGCCAAAACCCCCGCCGAAGCTGCCGCCGCTTTTGACAAGCTGGGAGGCCCTCTGGCGGTCGTCAAAGCCCAGATTCACGCTGGCGGACGGGGCAAAGGGACTGTCAAAGCCAAACCGGACCAACACGGCGTTGAGCTTGTAAAATCCTCAGGCGATGCCAAACGAGTTGCCGAAAATCTCCTCGGCGGCGAACTCGTCACCATCCAAACGGGCCCTGCTGGCCAGACCGTCAACCAAGTCCTTGTCGAAGCCGGCTGCGACATCGCTCGGGAGCTCTACCTTGGCATCGTTATTGATCGTGTTACGAATAAGCCCGTCATGATGGCCTCGACCGAAGGGGGAATGGACATTGAGAAGGTTGCCGAAGAGACGCCCGAGCGGATATTCAAAGAGGCGTTCGACCCGGACTTCGGCCTGCTCCCTTACCAAACACGCAAGCTGGCCAAAAAATTGGGCCTCACCGGCAAGTCGGTCCGCTCTGCCGGGAAGTTCATGACCGCCATCGCCCGGCTCTTCGTCAAGCAAGATTGCAGCATGGCGGAGATCAACCCACTGGTCGTCACCGGCGAAGGGGAGCTCATGGCCCTCGATGCCAAAATCGCGTTCGACGACAACGCCGAGTTCCGCCATGCCGATCTCATGGAGCTACGCGACAAGAACGAAGAAGACCCTGCCGAACTGCGGGCGGGCGAAGCGGACCTCAGCTACATCCAGCTCGAAGGCAACATCGGCTGCCTAGTGAATGGTGCGGGCCTTGCGATGAGCACGATGGACATCATCAAACTCCACGGTGGCGAACCGGCCAACTTCCTGGACGTCGGCGGCGGAGCGGGCGTCGAACAAGTCACCGAAGCCTTTCGGATTTTGCTGGACGATAAAAACGTGAAAGCGGTCCTCGTCAATATCTTCGGCGGCATCATGCAGTGCACAACCATTGCCGGTGCCGTGCTGGCGGCGTACGAATCGGTCGGTTTTAACATCCCGCTCGTCGTCCGCCTCGAAGGAACCGAAGTCGAGGAGGGGCGCAAGATGCTCTCCGACAGCGGCGTCGCCATCATCAGTGCCGAAGGCCTTACCGATGCCGCCAAAAAAGTTGTCGCCGCCGCAGGCGCAGCTTAACCCAACAAAAAATTTCACCACAGAGTTCACTGAGAACACGGAGAAGCGGCCCCCTATAGCCGTGCCATCCTGGCACGGAAAGCTCCCCGCCCTCTTTCTCCCTTGTTTCCCTCGGTGCTAAATCAAAAGAACCATCATCCATGTCCATCTTAATAAACAAATCCACCCGAGTTATCTGCCAAGGCATCACCGGCAAGTCGGGTGAGTTCCACAGCCGTAATTGCATCGAATACGGCACGCAGCTCGTCGGCGGAGTCACGCCCGGCAAGGGGGGCCAAACGGCCCTCGATCGCCCCGTTTTCGACACCGTGGCCGAAGCCGTCGAAGAGGAAGGTGCCAATGCGACGATGATTTTCGTCCCCCCCCCGTTCACCGCGGATGCGATTCTCGAAGCGGCCGACGCCGGTATTGAAGTCATCTGCGCAATCACCGAAGGCGTGCCCGTTCTCGACATGGTTCGCGTCAAGCGAGAGCTAGCCGCTCTGCGTGCCACTGGCCAAAACGTCCGACTCGTCGGCCCCAACTGTCCGGGCGTCATCACACCCGACGAATGCAAGATCGGCATCATGCCGGGCTATATCCACAAGAAGGGCCCCGTCGGCCTCATCAGCCGCAGCGGAACGCTCACCTACGAAGGCGTCTGGCAGCTAACAACCCTGGGCCTTGGCCAATCGACGTGTGTCGGCATCGGCGGCGACCCGATCAACGGCACATCGTTCATCGACTGCCTTGAATTATTTCAAGCGGACGGCGACACCGAAGCGATTCTGATGATGGGCGAAATCGGCGGCACCGCTGAAGAAGAGGCCGCCGCCTACATCAAAGCGAACGTCACGAAACCGGTCGCCGCGTTCATCGCCGGCCGCACGGCCCCTCCCGGCAAACGCATGGGCCACGCCGGCGCCATCATCTCCGGCGGCAAAGGCACAGCGGACGACAAAATCGCCGCGCTCAAGGATGCCGGCATAGAAATCGCCGAAAGCCCCGCCGACATGGGGGCGGCGTTGAAGCGGGCGATGGAGCGGTAATTACCATCAGGAGAACTGCAAAGTCCTTTTTTCCGAACCGCCGTCAGATTTGCCCCGTAGGAGCATGCATCAGGGGGGCTCTTTTTCTCCGAAGGAGCCTGTGGGATGCATGCTAAAACTCTTCTCGCCGCGTTTTCTCAATTAGAGGATCCCCGTTGTCGCCGGGGTGTACGACATCCATTTGCTGGCATAGTCGTTCTGATGTTACTGGGAATGCTCGCCCGGATTCGTGAAGTGGAAGTGCTCGTTCGCTGGGCGAGCGTTCATTGGGACCAACTCCAGGGGCCACTCGGCTTTGATCGGGATGAACCGCCTTGTGCCACTTCCGACTGAGGCAAGACACTAGCTCAGTGCCAAGTCGTTGATTTTCAAGCTGCACTAGCCATTTGGCTACGTGATTGCGTAGCCAATTCCGATACCGAAGGCGTTCTTGCCGTCGATGGCAAGACGGCAAAACAGGGGCTCGACGAGAACGGTCGTCCGCTGCATAGGCTCAATGCATTTGTGCATGATCTTCAAGCGGTTGTTGGCCAATGGTCGACCGGTGCGGAAAAAACCAACGAACCGACCTTACTGCGTCATCACCTGGAAGAATTACTCGACACCTACCCGATGTTGCGATTGATCACCGGTGACGCAATCTTTGCGCAGCGCCCCTTGGCTGAGTTGATCTGCGCCAAGAACCGCGATTATCTACTGCAACCAAGGCGACACTCTCGACGCCCTGGAGCACTGCTTCTCTCAAGCGATCGATCGACGGCCAGCAGCCGAGACGACTGAAAAAAAGGGGCGATGCAGGAAACTCGTCGTGTATGGGTTGATCTAGACAACGCCGATTACATCCGGGAAACGCTCGATCTACCAGGTTGCCAAATTGGTCTGCGTGTCGATCGTGAATTGCGTACTGACGATGGTGAAATCGTG
>JAJRUA010000414.1 GCA_024278035.1 Planctomycetota bacterium
AACGCTAATGAAGAAGAGACGAGAGACAAAAGCCTTCGTGCCGATTCGCGTTCCTTCGCAGTGACGCTCCCCATCCTTCTCCGTGTCCCTGTGGTAGCTCACCACTTTAGGCTCGTGCCGAGCCTCAGGCCTTCCGTCTTTCGTTCGTAATTTCAATCGCCTTGAGAATCCCGCGGGCTTTGTTGAGCGTCTCTTCGTATTCGGCGCTGGGGAGGCTGTCGGCGACGATTCCTGCGCCCGCTTGGACGTAGGCGATGCCCTCTTGGACGACGACCGTTCGTAGGGCGATGCAGGTGTCCATGTCGCCCGTGAAGTCGAGGTAGCCGACAGCACCGGCGTAGGGGCCGCGGCGGTGGGGTTCGAGTTCGTCGATGATTTCCATTGCCCGCACCTTGGGAGCACCTGAGACCGTCCCCGCCGGCAGGCAAGCGGCAAGAGCATCAAAAGCGTCCTTGTCTTCGGTTAATTGGCCCGTGACGTTCGACGTGATGTGCATCACATGGCTGTAACGCTCGATGACCATCACGTCGGAAAGTTCGACCGATCCGTACTGGGCGACACGCCCCACATCGTTGCGCCCCAGATCAAGCAGCATCACATGCTCGGCCCGTTCCTTGGGATCGGCAAGCAATTCTTCGCCGAGAGCCGCGTCTTCCTCGGGGGTGGCGCCTCGCTGCCGGGTGCCGGCCAGTGGGCGGACGGTCACTTCATCATCGACCACTCGGACTAAAATCTCGGGAGAACTTCCCACGAGCGTGCAGCTTGGCATTCGGACATAAAACATAAACGGACTGGGGTTCACCACACGCAACGTGCGGTAAAGCTCCAGCGGGTCGCCCGGCAGGGGGGCCTCGAGCCGTTGGCTAATCACAACTTGGAAGATGTCGCCCGCCCGAATGTATTCGACGCATTTTTCAACGGCCGACTCGAACGCTTCTTTTGTGAAGTTCGATTCGTAGGAAAGCGTTACGGGGCCCGTCGTATCAATATCCGCCGGTTTTAATTCACACGCCTTTGCTGAGAGGCGTTCTACTAGGGAATCGACGCGCCCCGCCGCATCGTCAAAAGCGGCTAAGATTTCTTCCGGCGTATCGGCATCGGCCACCTTGGCCAGCGCGATCACGGTGAGCGTTTTGTCGATGTGGTCGAACACCAGCATGTGATCGAAGAACGCGAACGAAAGATCGGGCAGTTTGCGATCGTCGGTCGGGGCGTTCGGCAGGTTTTCGACGTAGCGAACCGTATCGTAACCGGCGTAGCCGATCGCCCCGCCGACAAAGGGGGGCAATCCCTCTGGCTTGGCAACCCGCACGCGGCTCACCTCGGCACGGAGCGTGTCGAGAGGGTTCTCTGAATCGAATACCTCGGCCTTTCCTGCGGCAGCATGGCTTGAAGTGGTGAGCGGCGTCTTGGTGACACGATTGCCATGAGCTTCGAGCAAGAGATAAGGATCGATCGCCAGGAAGCTGTAGCGGCCTACTTTCTCGCCGCCGATGACACTCTCAAACAAGCAGGCGACCGCCCCTTGGTTAGTTTCATCCGAATCGAGTGCCTTGAGGGCTGATACGGGCGTGAGCGAATCGCACACCAGCCGCCGCCAAACCGGTGCGTAATCCACTCCGGAGGCGAGCTTGGTAAACTCGGCCAGGGACGGTCGATGGGGGCGGCGCTGAGGGGACGAAGTGGTCACGGTGGCAAGGTTCTCTGGATTAGGAAAGCGTGAAACACTTCGGGAGGACGATCCCGTGTTCGGAAGGTTCGCGCTGCTATCAGTCACTTTAGCAGTGTCACAAGGGGCGAACAACGCAGGCAGGTCCGTTCGAGGAGACTCCTCCTTTTATCGAACTGAGGCGGTCGCCTTGTATGCCAGGTGTAGCCCCGATAAAATTAGGCAACCCACCTATCTGCCCCTGATTCTACCTGCAAAAAGGCCGACTGCCATGAAATGCCAAAAGTGCGATCGGCCTGCGACGTTTCACATTACGGACCTCGTGGATGGAACCCCGAAAGAAGTGCATCTTTGCGAGGAGTGTGCCAAGGAGTTCTTGTCGCCTGTGATGGACGATACGGATGTGGTGGTGCCCCAAATGGCGGGCCTGTTGGCACAGCAGCTCGCCGTGGGCGAAACGGCGGAAGAGTTGGCACGGCTTGATGAGAAGGTTTGCCCCGTCTGTGGGATCAGCTTTCTGGAGTTCCGCAAGCAGGGTCGTTTAGGTTGTCCTCACGACTATGTCTTCTTCGGGCAAGAGCTGGATCCGCTGCTGGTGAACATTCATGGCGAAACGGATCATGTAGGCAAGACCCCTCGCCATAGTGGCCGCGATGCCGAGCAGCAAACACAGCTCATTCGCTTGCGGCGTGAAATGAAAGAGGCGGTTGCTAAAGAGAACTACGAGCGAGCTTCCGTTTTGCGAGATGAGATTCGCGCTATTGAAGAGACGGCAAATGAGTCCTCGGGTGACGAACCCGTGAGCGACTGACTCGATTGCATCTCTCGGTTTTATTCGATAAACCTCAACACAAAATTATCCCCAACGATGTCGCTCGACCTACAAGAAATGGCACGCAGTTGCGGTGAATGGCTTCGCGGATCGGGCCCCGAATCGGACATTGTCATCAGCAGCCGGATTCGCCTTGCGCGAAACCTCTCTGATTTCCCGTTCATTGCCCGTACGACCGAAGCAGACCGAGAGCAGATCGAGCAGATTTTGCACGCTCGTATCGACGCGCTCAGCGCTGCCGGGAAGTTTCCTATGAGCTCCGACTCTGACGGGATGCACTACGTCAATGTCGAGGAGCTCGAAGAGGTTGATCGTCAGTTTCTTGTCGAGCGGCAGCTTATCAGCCGTGAACACGCCGACTCCGATGGTGCCCGAGCCGTCGTGATTGATAGTGGTGAGCGGTTCAGTGTGATGATTAACGAGGAGGACCACCTACGGATTCAGGTGATGCACTCGGGGCTCGACCTTGAATCGGCCTGGGAAGAGATCAACGCGATCGACGACCTGCTCGAAGAGCAAATCACTTACGCCTACAACGATCGTCTCGGGTACCTTACCGCTTGTCCGACCAACGTCGGTACGGGCGTGCGGGTGAGTGTGATGCTTCACCTGCCGGCGCTGGTCATCACGCGGCAAATCGACAAAGTTTTTCGTAGCCTGCAAAAAATCAATCTTGCGGTGCGAGGCCTCTATGGCGAGGGATCGCAGGCGATGGGAGATTTCTATCAGATTAGCAACCAAGTCACGCTCGGCATGACCGAGCAAGAGTTGACGAGCAAAGTCTCGGACGTAGTGCCTGTGCTATTAGATTACGAACGCCAGGCGCGAGACTTCCTGATCCGCGAAAGCCAAGAGACGCTGCACGACCGGGTGAGCCGCGCCCACGGCATCCTTCGCACGGCCCAAACGATCAGCAGCGAAGAGACCCTTCATTTGCTCTCGAGCGTACGGATGGGAGTGAATCTTGGCCTTATCAACGATGTGCCTATCCCCACGGTGAACAAGCTGTTCATCCACACGCAGCCCGCCCACCTACAAAAGCTGGCTGGCATGGAGCTGGATTCGTCCGACCGTAACATCGAGCGAGCCAGCCACCTCCGCCAACACCTGGGCGGTGACGGCCCTGCGACGGGGGCGAATTAGTATTTTTGCCGCTTTGTGTTAAGATGAAGGTATGCCAAACGATAGCCTTCCAAGTTTGTCCCCCGAGCAAATTGCTGCCGTAGCGGCCGGCGATGGATTTGCCTATTGGGAAGACCCGGAGACGCATCGCCTGTACTTGATTGTTGATAAAGGCGTGGCTCCTGCGCCGACAGAAGAGTATTTTAGGGCAAAGATCGCTGTAGGCATTACTGAGTCGGAGCGAGGCGAGAGCCGACCGTGGGACTCGGAAATGATGAAGCGAGAACTGCGAGTCCGATTCAAGTCGAAAAAACGGTTGAGCGATGCTAAGAATAGTCCGCACCCCTGCTGCGGAGCATGACATCGCACAAATCCTTGATTGGATAGCGTCCGGCAGTGTATGACGCCGCATTGAATTGGCTTGAGGACCTCTCCCGTGAATTCGATCTCTTATTACGGTTTTCTAAAATCGGTGAATCCGTGGATAATTTGCACCCTGGGCTGCGACGCACCATTTTTTCGGATTACCTGATTTTCTATCGACAAATTAACGATGGCATTGAGGTGGTAAGAGTTCTGCACGGATCGCGTGACATGGATCGCCTGTTGGAATGATGCCACCCCCAAGCTCTCGCACGATTTATACTGTTGGCTATTCAACCCATGAATGGCCCGACTTCCTTGCTCTGCTACAGGACGCGAAGATCACAGCGGTAGCGGATGTTCGTTCCCATCCGACGGCACGACTCGAGTCGTATCGGCGTGAGAATCTTGCGCCCGAGTTGAGCGAACAGGGGATCGAGTACGTCTTTCTTGGGCGTGAACTGGGGGCTCGTCGGGAGGAACCGGAGTGCTATGTCGATGGTCGGGCCGATTATGGATGCGTCGCAAAGTTGCCCGCGTTTCGTGAAGGAATTCAGCGGCTAGAGCGAGGAGCCGCCGCGCACCGCATCGCCCTGATGTGTGCCGAACGAGAGCCGCTCGACTGTCACCGCGGATTGTTAATCTCGAAAGTACTGAAGGCCGAAGGCTGGCAAGTGCGACATCTTCTGGCCGATGGTTCGGTTGAAGAACACAGAGATACGGAACGACGGCTTGTGGCGATGGTCGGCGTGGATCCGCTTTTTGATGGCGAACTTAGTGAAGCAGAGCGAATCGAACGCGCCTACACTGAGCGGGGACGTAATTCGGCTTACACTCGGCCCTGATTTTTTCGTCTATTTCGTGGTTGCTAGCGTTACTCCACCACAATGCCATCCAGCCCTGGTTCACTCGGCGGGAACTGGGGGGACATTCTTTCTAGCGTGTCGCGCAAGAGTTGGCTTACCACGAGGTTGCGGTACCATTTGCGATCCGAAGGAATAATCTGCCAGGGGGCGTGCTTCGTGTTGCACCGGTTGATGGCGTCTTCGTAGGCCTCTTGGTAATCGGGCCAGAGCTTGCGTTCGGCAAGATCGCCCGTGCTGAACTTCCACCGCTTATGGGGGCGGTCGAGGCGCGCTTGTAGCCGTTCTCGCTGGGCCTCTTTGCTAATGTGCAAAAAACATTTGACGATCGTAACGCCTCCTTCGGTGAGCATCTCCTCGAACTCATTGATACGGTCGTACCGTCCGCGCCACTCGCCTTTCGGAACAAAATTATGAACACGAACGATGAGTACGTCTTCGTAGTGCGAACGATTGAAGATGCCAATGTTCCCACGCCGTGGTACGGCACGGTGGATGCGCCAGAGAAAATCGTGGTCGAGTTCCTCATGGCTGGGCTGCTTGAAGGGCGTGATCTGACAGCTTTGTGGATTGATGCCGGTCATTACCGTGCGGATCGTCCCGTCCTTGCCGGCGGTGTCCATTCCTTGGAGCACCAACAAGAGGGCCCGCTTATTTTCAGCATAAAGGCGATAAGCCAAGTCGCGCGACTTTTCCGTGTTCTCTTGAATCTGAGCGGCAGCGGACTCTTTGTCCCAGTCACCGTCAATTTTGCGAGGATCGATATCGGCAAGCTCGACTTTCTCGCCGGGCTTGAACGTAACGGGTTGGCACATGGGAGTTGATCTTGAGTAGAAGAAAAAGAAAGCTAGACAGGATTAACAGGATCGACCGGATAAAAAGAAGTCAAGCAACGGGCCGTCTTGTTTTCATCCTGTAAATCTTGTCCAGCTTTCTTACGATGGAGGGAGTAATAACGCTATTGTAGCTAAATTATCAAGTTTATTTGGAACTAGCGCGAACCGATAGCACGGTAAAATCGTCAAAAAAAGCGTGGAGAGGCCCTCTAACCCGGGGATTTCTCTACTGCATCGGTCCGCCGGACCGATTAAGATAGAAGGAATCGAGGTCGCATGAACGCAGTGCGACGAACGAAAGGGCCATCCGAAGCGTGTCTCTGGCATTCGCACTTCGGCTCGCCAGCACTCTTAAAAAAGGAGGTGGTATCTTGTCCGATTTTTATCATGGTAGCCAGCGAGGTGGTCTGACCTGAGACGACCGGCGGGTCGCTTTGGCGACCACCACCTGCTTTTAAGGCCGTCTCATTTTTCGATTCGAGACGTACGAAAAAGCAACGCTAACGACCCGGCTCTCTCAATGTGAGGGGGCCGGGCTTTTTTTGTGCGTAGAGGGAATGCACTTAACTGGATGGTAGCCGCAGGCGGAAGCCGCGGTCCGGCCTTGAAAAACCGCGGCTTCCGCCTGCGGCTACCCCACTTTTTTTGATTTTGTAGTCCTCCTAGCGGGAGGCTTGCGATTCGTGACCGAAACCGTTCTTCTTGTCGCATGGACGACAAAAATTTTACCAGCGACAATTCCCTCGAA
This sequence comes from Planctomycetota bacterium, assembly GCA_024278035.1. Next base: position 6,434 of record JAJRUA010000414.1, read on the forward strand.
GCTCAGCAATTGCTTGTGGAGTCTTCACTACCGCTGGTGTTTGAAACTTACGATGAGGCCATCAAGCGGGGCGATGTGGACCCGATTGTGCTGCTAGTGGATTGCGAGGACGAACTCGGCAGCCAAGTCGCTTGTGGTTGGCTGGATGAAGAGACCGTCAGCGATGCGATTGCTTTTCAGCAAGCCGAGGAAGCGGGCGGCGAGGAAGAGACATTTCAGACAACGGTCTTCGCCCGTGGTATTGCTTGGAAGGCGTGCTGTGCGGAATTGGCCGAGGCATTTCCTTATCTGGCAGAAGTGCTGGACGCAGGACCACCGGCGGACGGAGTGCTTGTGATCGGTGTCACGGCAGGGGGGGCGTCGGCCTTGACGGCACCGTTTACGACACGTTGAGGCAGGCCCTTCTATCCGCCGAAGGAGGGGCAAGGGAAAATGGGGGCGCTACTTCCAAGCCTGCACGCGGCTGCCCCAAACGGCCCCTTTTTCGCGATGGTACGGAATCGGTCGTTGCTGAGAACGTAGCACCGCTTGCGGATGGGCACGGGTTAGCCGAAAGCCGCCCCCGTTCGCTTGGGCGATCGCCGCCAAGTTCGTAGCGTGTTGCTTGGTGCGGGCTCCCATGCCGAGCGTGTGGATTGTGAAGGGCCAAGCTCCGGTTTCTGTGAGCGAACGCATGACCCGCTCGCTACGGATGTCGCCGTCGGAGAGCAGGTAAACCACCTGCGGATTGAGCTTCGTGGCAAACTCCACGGCGTCGAGCAGGCGCCCGCCGAGGCAAATCTCTATCGAGGGGAGCCAGGCAGAGAGTCTTTTCTTGTTCTCACGTGTTGCGGGAAGCAGCTCTTCGACCGGCTTAGGGAAAAACATCGGATAAACCTGATCGCTATAAAAAATCACATAGAACGATTGACTGTAAGAGAGACTTTGCACGGCCCGATCCAGTTCCATGAGCGTCGTTTCCATTCGTCCTCGTTGCATAGAGCCCGAGTTATCGACGATAAAGACGACCCGATCCGCGACCGATTCGGAGCCAAAGAACCGGACTTTTCCGTTTTTTGTTTTTCCTTTGCCCGCTCCTTCGCCCGCCTCCTTGCTGCCGCCTCCCGGGGCGTTGTCCGGAACTTGGCCAAGCAAGTCACCGCTCAGCAGCGCATCGGCAGGCAGCGCGGAGGGCTCGCTAAACGAAACAAGATCAAGCGGTTCGGTAAGAGGTGCTTCAAGCGATTCTTCGGAAAGGAGATCGGTTTCTAGCTCCATTGGTTCGAGCTGAGTGAGAGACACCTCAGGCATCACCTCACTTTCAAGATCCCCTTCGTTGATCGCGGCGGACAGAAAGAAAGGGGGATCGACGAACGAGGCGAACGTCATCGTTGCCAGGAGGGCAAAAATACCCAAATGAACGACCATGCTCCACAGCCAGGAAGGCTGTTGACCGATCCAATCTCCCCAAGCGAAAAAAAACCCTCGCCGGAGGTTCTTTGATTTTTGTTGGACTTTTTTCTGAGGTGATCGTTTGTCGCGCGAGGTCTTAGATCGAGTAGGCGTAGGCGTAGGCATTGGAGGCTTCGTTTTTTGTGAAGCGACCGCTGGAGAATTCGTAGACGGCGAAGTGTTTCCCCCCCTCTTATGGATGTCTGCGCTAGCAAGTTTACCCTGAGCGTCTCCATCTGTCGGCTCAACCGGGCCTGCCGATGGTCGGCCTGCCACTTTGCTCGCGCAGGAATCAATAGAACTTGCATCGGGAGCATCGCCCATTTCGGCTAGCAACCGGTCCGCTGCCGCCTCATTGCCAGCAGCCATCAGCCGGGCGACCTCGGCCCGTTTACGATGCCATGCCGCTTCATATTGCCGCATCTCGCGCTGAGCCCTTTGGAGGGTATCGCGAAGGGCATCGGAGGAGGGTTCAGAGGCAGACATGGCGCAATCAAGCCAATCAGAGGAAGAGCAGGGAGGCCTCCATGCTTCCAGTCGTTATTTTAGTTGCCCGATTGGCGAATACCAGAGCTGGCAGGGGCGATTTCCTACGTTTCATGGCGGGGTCGATCCGCTCACCGTCTCGGGTTCGCCCTTCGCGGAACGGGCTCGCTTGCGTAAACTAGCAGGTATGAAACTCTTACCTTTTACCCTGATTGCGGCGATCCTTGGTGCAGGCATTGGCATCGCGCTGGCGTACATAGAGGTTGGCGAAGTCGAAGAAAGTTTTGCCCCCCCAGCCACCGCCTGGGCCGGAACACCCGTTGCCGGGCAGGCGGCTGGGGGGGCGGCTGGACAGGCGCCCGGGCTGGCAACCGGAAGGGCGAAAGACCCCGCATCGACCGCTTCGACTAGCACGGCCTATCCTCAAGTCGAGGTCGATGAGCCCGACTACGATTTTGGAACCATGCAGCGCGGCACGACCAAAACACATGAGTTCATCCTCACCAACCGTGGGGAAGCGCCGCTAACACTCGAAACGGGTGCTACCAGTTGCAAATGCACGCTGAGCGACGTGGCAAGCGAACCCTTGCAGCCGGGGGCTTCGGCACCGGTGAAACTTGAATGGGTCGCGAAGATTCCGCCAGGGCATTTTGAGCAGACAGCGACCATTCATACGAACGATCCCCGACAACCGCGGCTTGAACTAAAAGTTCGGGGTGAAGTTGTAGACACGGTTGGCCTTGCGCCACGTGAGTTTCTTTTGGGACAAATGTCGACCGACGATCGGCGAACGGCAACGGTCTACTTGGCCACTTACGGAGAGACGCCGCTGGAAGCAACCATTCGTATGGGCGACAGCGTGAAAAATGCCGAGCAATTTGATTTTACCGTTGAAAGCGTGCCGGCAGAGGAGTTGCCTTTGCCTGGAGCCACCTACGGCGTGCGGATCGATCTCACGGCGGGCCCCGGATTGCCGCTCGGACGCTTAGCCGAATGGACCATCATTAAAACCAACCTTGAGGAGGTGGGGACGGTGCAAGTGCCGGCAGTAGGTGTCGTTGAAGGAGACATCTCACTCCACGGTCGCGGATGGGCAAAGAACCTCGGTTTGCTGAGCCTCGGAAAAATACAAAGCAAAAAAGGGACCGAAGCGAAGCTCATCCTCTCCTTCAAAGGGAAGGGAGCCGCCAACGCCAAGGCAACGCTTGGCACCGTTGATCCCGAGTGGCTTGAGGTGGAATTGGGCGAACCGCGTAGCGTACGCGATGGCGTGACACACCAAGCAATTTCGATTCGCATCCCTTCGGGCCGAAAGCCGGTCATCCGTTCGGGCCAATCCCAAATGAACGGTGGCCAAGGGAAGGGAGACGCAAGAATCCAGCTAAAAACAAACCAAGCGAAGACTCCCGAGATCGATGTCCGTGTCCGATT
>JAJRUA010000415.1 GCA_024278035.1 Planctomycetota bacterium
AGTGGTCGAAGGATAGGCTGAAGCCTCTTTGAAAGGAGCGCCTTTGACAGGAGCCCCTTTAACGGAAGCCCCTTTATCAGAAGCATAGCGCTCGCCAAGGGAAGGAAGATTCTTAAGAGTCGCTTGCCCAGGCGTCGAATCCGGCATGTTCAAGAACGGATCGATTCCGCTCGACGTTGCCTTCTTCACTCGCTGCAATTCTCGCCTTGCTCTGGCTGGCGTATCACCACGGTGTAGCAGGGGATAGCGTATCCCCGCTTGTTCCGTTCGCAAGATAAGATTTTCCGCCTTAGCCAAATCACCGGCAGTGATCGCGGTCCGTGCTTCGGACAGCAGCGTATCCACTCCGTGGCGGCTGAGCGACTGCCGATTGGGTGGCTGTGAGGGAACGGCTTGCGCGGCAGCGATCGACGTGATTCCGAAAAGGACACACGCCCCGATGCTGGCAATGTTGATTCGTGACTTCCTTGTCGCGTTCAACTCAACTCTCCTTGTTGCGTAGGATCGCTCATGTATGAGCCCTATTTCGTCGTCACTCCCCGTTGGAGGAAGTGAGACGTCCGTTGAGCAGCACTGCCAAAAGCACAGCGCCACATGTTAATTCCAAAATAGGTTCTGCTACCCCCAATTCAGTCAAAGCAGGTAGAAGAACGACGGGTAATTAGCTGTCTCTTGAGAGGCGGTCAACCCCGATTACAAAAGGTTTTACAAATCGGAACGTGACCGCAGGGTGCTAGCAGCGTTGGTTCAGAGGCATTGGGGTTCGGCTTCAACTCGTCGTTCGTGTCTTCTTCAACGTTGGTTTTCGCGTTACCAGAAAATAGATGGCAAGCCGCGAGCGTCGGCGACCGGAGATTTTTGCAGCGGATGCCTTGCTCCAAGAGGTTTATCGGCACCCGGTTCCCAACATCCGGCGTCGAAGACCCGCCGAAGGAGGGACGCCGACGGCTCGCCATCTAAAGCGGGTAGCCCAAATTCTCGGCAAGAAGTTTGCCATGGGAAGGCAGATTTCCCCAAGTGGCCGAAAACCCAAAAGCTTTTTCTTGGGCCAGAGAGGTAGGGCGACCAGGAAAATAAAAACCCTTCGTCCATTCGCGCCGACGGCTCGCCTACAAGGGGTTTCTGAACGGGTCTTCCGGAAAGAGGCCTTAATTGTTGGAACGACGCGGGGGTTGGTCCCTTTTGGGCCGGGGGCCGAGAATCGGGCTTGGCAATCAGGCCCTAAAAGTTGCCCGGACGATTGCTTGAGTAAGTCGTCCTCCTCGTGTAGATTGAGGGGGCTTTTCCTTCACTTGCCTCCGTGTTTCGCCGTGTCATCTCCGCTTCCAACTCCGAAAGCTATCGAGCAAGACGAGCAAGGTTTTTTGATTAAAACCGTTACTCGTCTTGATGGCCGCCCTATTGAGGAGCTTTCGTTCCTAGAAAAATCGCTCCTCTTTGCAGAGCTTTCCAGGGCCTCCTACTTTTCGCGAACCGTCGCTGGGCGAATTGCTGAACAAGTCGGTTTGCCGGAGACGCGGTTTTATGATCGTGACGGAGCCCAAGCCTACCTGTTTGGCAACGAGACCGACGCCGTCGTTTGCTGCCGGGGTACCGAGCCGAACGAGTGGAACGATATCCAGGCCGATCTCGACGCCGTGACCGATGCGGCCGAGACGGTTGGCCGAGTCCATCGTGGCTTCAAGCGCGAAGTGGACGACCTTTGGCCACGACTCGAACAAGCCCTGGTAAGCAACGAACGGACGCTCTGGTTCACAGGCCACTCTCTCGGCGGAGCGATGACCGCTATTTGTGCGGGTCGTTGCCGCCTGTCCCATATTCGTTCGACACCGGAGGGAGTATTCACCTACGGTTCCCCGAGAGTTGGCAACAAACGGTACGTCAACCATGTGAAGATGCGTTACTTCCGCTGGGTTAACAACAACGACATCGTCCCCCGCACACCACCAACTTGGTTTGGCTATCGGCATGCGGGGACCGAGGTTTACCTCAACCGCCACGGCAGGGTTAGCGGCGTTACCGGTGCGCTGCGGATGCGCGATCGCTTCTGGGGCTTCCTTAACACGCTACGCAAGTGGCGCATCGACCATCTCTCCGATCATCTGATGACGGAGTACATCAAGTCGATCCAGGCTGCTGTTGAACAAGAACGGTCGGGTTTGCATTCCAAGCCGTTGGAAAAACTCTTAGCAAAAGCCCATGAACGATCCGAGTCGTTACCAACAACACCGGTTGCTTCTGAGGGGCCCAGGACTTCCATCGACGGGTCTACTGACGGGGCGGAAAAAGAAACGCCTGCGGCAATCGGATAAAGGCCAGTAAAGTACCACCAATAAAGCACACGTAGAGCAATGGTGTGGCCGCTACTCCTTCACGCCACCCAACGTGAGGCCACCTACCAAGTGCTTGCTTAACAGTAAAAAGACGATCACCACGGGTACGCTGACCAGTAGCGACGCCGCCGCGTAGAGGCCCCACTGGGTCGACATGCTCGCTTGGAAACTCTTGAGGCCTAGTGGCAAGGTGAACATCTCTGAGTCCTGAAGCACCTGAGCAGCAACCAAGTACTCACTCCAAGCGCTCATAAAGCTAAAGAGCGCCGTAATAACCAACCCGGGCGTCGCCAAAGGGAGGATCACTTTGGTGAACGACTGCCATTGGGTGCAGCCATCAATGCGTGCTGCCTCTTCGAGCGCGACGGGAACCGTGTCATAGAAACCTTTCATCTGCCAAACGCAGAACGGCAAAGCGGTCGAAACGTAAAATATCCCGAGGCCGAGGAACGTATCGATCAGACCGAGCTTGGCGATCATCAGATAGAGCGGCAGCAGTAGCATTGTTGCCGGGAACATTTGCGTCGTAAGGATCGAAACCATCATCGCCCCGCGTCCCGCAAACCGAAATCGGCTGAAGGCATAACCGCTGATCGCAGCAACGGCGACACCGGTCGCCGTGACTGCCGCCGACACCAAGAGCGAATTGCCTAGCCAGCGGAGGAACGGCTCTTCAAAAAGCAGACGTCGATACGACTCGAGCGTTGCCCCTTCCGGAATCAGCCGCCACTCGGTCGTGCGAAGTTGGTCCCCCGGTCGGAGTGAGATGGAGATCACGTCAAGCACCGGCCAAATGCTAATCGCAACGAACAGCAGCAACACCATGTGCCGCACCGCCGTTAATAGCGCCGGTTCACGCAAACCTGAATCACCCACTGCTGACATCACAAATCTCTAGAAAGAAAAAGTAAACCGCTAATAATCGCTGATGAACGCTAATGGAAAGTTGCGTAAGAGAGTTTCCTTATCAGGTCGATCATGTTGATCCTGTCCAGCTTTTTTTATGGTTAAACACCATCCACCGCCTTGGTTTGACGAAGGAAAAGGGCCGCAAAGGTTAGTAGCATGGCGAAGATCACCATCGAAAGGGCCGCGCCGTAGCCGTATTGGTACAGATTGAAGACCGCTTTGTAGACGTAGGAAACAAGGATGTGCGTTTGGTCGGCGGGCTCGCCGCCGTTGGAAACGAGCCACACGACGTTTAGGTTATTAAAGGTCCAGACCGTACCAAGCACGATCGCCGGCAAAAGGACCGGCTTGAGCATCGGGACGGTAATGTTCCAAAACTGTTGCCAGCGACTTGCCCGATCCATGCGTGCTGCTTCGTAAAGGTCTTGTGGGATTCCTTGCAGCCCGCCCAGCGTGATGACCATCATGAACGGGAAACCGAGCCAAACATTCGCGATGATGCATGCGGTGAAGGCGGGTCCCGCCTCGGAGAGCCAATTGATGACAGGCAAATCTAGCCACCCTGGCAACCAAGCGTTGATGCTTCGCACAAGTTGGTTCACAGCGCCGAACTCGGCATCGAACATCCCGCGCCAAGTGAGGGCCGTAATGTACGCCGGTACCGCCCAAGGGATTACCAAAAGCAAACGGTAAACGCTTTTGCCTTGTACCGGTCCATGCAAAACAACGGCTAGCAAAACGCCAAGCACAACATGGAACGATACGTTGATGACCGTCCAAAAGATGGTCTTAAAAAAGACCCCCCAAAACTTGGTCGAGGCTTCGCCCACAAAGACGTTCGTGTAGTTATGCAGCCCCACGATTTCCCAATCACGAAAGTGCTGTAGCGACATGTTTGAGAACGACAACACCACGTTGTAAGCAAGCGGGAAGACGACCGTGAGGAAGATCAGCAGCATCGCCGGTGCTGCCAAGGCGTAGGCAAGCCGGTTCTTTGGGAAATCGTTCCGCAAAGTCGCCCACCACCGTTGCAGACCAACGCCACATGCCACCAAGGCAAGCAGCCCGCCTGCGTACACAATCCAAACCGATGCGTCGGGCGAGACGCTGCTAGTGAGAGTGGCAATTTTCGAGATCGCGGCTCGCTGCATCTTGGGCGTCGCTTCTTGGGGCGTGATGCTACCCGCCATGATCTGCTGGTAGGGAGGTCGCATGGCATCCCAGACGGCACGTATTTCTACGGAAGTCGGCATGGGGCGACCTTTTTCAACCTGAGCGAGAGAGGCGATCAAGGTCGGGTCGCTCGACAGAATCGGCGAATCGAGCAGGTTCAATCGAGAGGGCAATATCTTTTGTGCTTCCAAAAACCGCTGTTGGGTCTCTTCTCCGGTTAAAAAACGGATCAATTCACCGGCCAACTCTGCCCGTTCGCCTTGGGCAGCGACACTCAGGCAGTACCCTTTTGGAGCGACCATTGGGGCCATCGGCAGGCCGGTCGCCGAGACGATGGGCAACGGAGCGATGGCCGCATCAATTCCCTTTGCCTTGAGGTAGCGTTGCCAACTCCAGTCGCCGTCGATCAACATGGCCGCCTTGCCTGCCAAGAAAAGCGCGGAAGCCGATTCGTAGTCCGCCGACGGAGGAAGAACGCGGTGTTCGTTCCTTAACGAGGCAACAAAAGCGTAAGCCGCTTGGGCCTCAGGCGTGTCCAAGGTCGGAACGAATTTGCCTTGAGCAGCCAGTTGATCGTCAAAAACCCAAGCACCGTAGCCCGTCAAGAACGGAACAACGAAGAAGGGTTCCGTGTAATTCCACACCAGTCCGTACCGCTCAGGTCGGCCATCACCGTTGGCATCGACCGTGTTCGCTTTGGCAATTGTGACCCACTCGTCGGTCGTGGTCGGTGGCTTAGGGACTTGGTTACGGTTGTAAACCAGTGCCAAATGGTTACCAAACCGGTCGCCGACGAACAACAATCGATCTTTACGCGGAGTCGCTTCGTCCGAATCCCCTCCGTCGCCCCCTTCTTTGGAAGGCATCGTTACAAAAGCGCGTTCGTCAAACTCCTTACGCTCAGCAGCTCCGAACCACTTGGAAAGGTCTTGCAGAGCGCCGATCTCATTGTAAACGCCCACCGTATCGGACGGGCCGTAGACAATATCAGGCCCTTTCCCAACAAGCACCGCCGACTCAAGGCCGCTGCGCAGTTCTTCGGTCTCTTTGTAGAGGGGACGAACCTGTACGCCCGGGTTTTGTTGCTCGAAGACCTCGACCCGTTCGGCGAGAATCGCCCGGTCGCCCGGACGCATCTGATGCCATAGCAACAGAGTGACGCCATCCTCTTCCGGCGTACAGCCAACTATCGCTGCTAGAAGCAAGCAAGCAGTAAGATAAACGGATTTCCTATCGGCCGACACGATGCGAGACTCGCTCCCTGAAAATACAACCGTTCCTAGGAGGAAAGAGGTCTCACGCAAAGGCGCTAAGACACAAAGAATAGAACGAAGAGTACTTTGGTTGAATTAAGATTTGTAGGCAGTTTTTTCTTTGCGCCTTCGCGTCTTTGCGTGAATATTTTACTTATCAACGGCTAAGGCCGAATGCTCTTGCCGAAGAACAACCACTTCGAGCGATGGTAAGGTGATCTGAACCGTTGTTTTCTGTCGCTTCAGGGTCACATTCTGAGGCTCTCCCGAGGCGGTGAAAATTTCATGGACGGCGCCCGGTTCCTGACTAGTGAAGTCGGCCGTCCAGGGCTGGTCACCTCGATTGATAACGACCCAAATCGTCTCGTGCTCGTTCGACCTTTGGAAGATGAGCCCTTGGGCCGTGTCGTCCGTCGTGATGACCTTAAAATCTCCCCGGCGGAGCGCCGGAAAGCTCTTTCGCAACCGGAAGGTCGCTTGATAGAAACGATAAAGAGGATGATCGAACTGCACTTTGGCTGGCGGATGCTCTCGGCCAAGCGGGTCGGCGGTCTGGTCTTCGTAATGCAAGTCGGCCCAAACCATCGGCATCCGATCACACGGGTCATCGGCTCCCCACATCCCGGCCTCAGTGCCATAGTAAAGCATCGGTGCTCCGACAAACGTCGCCTGCAACACACCGATCATCCGCTGGATGCGACGTTCTTTGGCGTTGGGGGCCCGAACGGAATAGAGTCTTGAATTGCGAGGAGAGACCCGATCACCAACATCGTAGTCAAACCGATCAGGCTGCAAATAAGGCCGGCTCGGCTTGGCGTTGACGATCATCGACGCCAAGCGGTCGGTATCGTGAGAATCGACTAGGTTTTGCAGCGCGTAGCGCTTCGCCGCCGGGTACTCCATCATGCGCTCTTCCAACATTCGACCAGCATCGGCAGCCGAGAGGGTTCCGTCGATCAGGTACCCTTTCACAGGCCAGGCAAAGCCGTGGTAGTTCATCGTGGCGGAGAAACCACCATCGGCAAGGAACTTGGCTGCATCTTCCCAGTGCTCAGCAACCGTGTAGGCCTCGGGGTTGAGCGATCGGACATGAGCATTCCAGTCCTTCCAAAACCCAACCGGCACCTCAACCGCCACGTCCAAACGCCAGCCATCGATGCCATCCGCAGGATCACCGTCCCCATTGGGGTCCATCCAGCGGCTGGTCGCATCCATGATGTACTGCTTAGGACCCGGATGCAGATCATCTCCGGCCAGATTGTTCGCAAACTCGGGGAGTGTCATCACTCCCCACCAACCCTTGTAAGAAAACTCACTCTCGACGGTCGCGGGATTATCGAACGACTGGACAATGTACCAATCTCGATAAGGCGAAGAGGCTTGATTGTCGACTAAATCCTCGAACGCGAAGAAGTTACGGCCCGTGTGATTAAAAACACCGTCAATAATGATGCGGATACCATGCTTGTGCGACTGTTTTACGAGTTGTAAAAAGAGTTTGTCGGCAGCGGTCCACTGCCAGGTAGCGGGGTCACTTGTCTCGGCGGCCATCAACGCAAAGTCGCCATGCGGATCGGGGCCAAAGTAAGGATCAATATGATGAAAAGAGTTGCCATCGTACTTGTGCAACGACTTGGCATAGAAGACCGGATTGAGATAGATCGTATTGATCCCCAAATCAACCAGGTAATCAATTCGGTCCAAAACTCCCTGTAGGTCGCCACCGAAACGTCGGTCGAAGACCCCATCTTCGTAAAAATTGCCGCCCCGTTCCTTTTCCCAATCGGCACGTGCGTACCAATCGCTAGTCCAAGGGGTAATCTTCCAATTCTCCGATACGTTTTCAGGGAACTCAAGCGATTCGCGGGTCGGGTCGTTTTGTCGGTTGCCGTTACGAAAACGCTCCGGAAAAATCTGATAAAAAATTGCGTCGGCTACCCAGTTGGGAACCGTCGCAGAGGAGGTGGCTTCGGACTCCGATTCGCCCGCCTTGAAGCGGACCGGTGCACTTTGGTCTTCCGCCCTTGAAACCATCGGTGCTGCTAGCATTGTTGCTAAAATTATCGTCGCTAAAAAACGACCACAAAGTCCATCAAGAAGCCTCCAGCGGCCAAGAAAGATTGAACCACAAGACAGCTCTGCGCCACGTAGTAAAAACCCCGGAAGGGTCGACCGGACAGCACGGGCCACTAAGGGCCCGCGCCGCCACGCCTTGTCGCCAGTAAATCGGTGCTGGTTACCTTCCATCGACATCATGCCGGACTGCCCTTCGGGGTTTTTACTATACGTCTCGTCACCGTCTGGTAGTCCGGTCTTTCACGACCGCTGGAGACTACCAGACGAGTTCAGGGATAATTCCTGATACAAATCAAAACCAACAACTCTTAACGATGGCGCCGCACTACGCCGAGGCCCGCCACCATGCCCAACAGGGCCAACGTGCCCGGCTCAGGAACCGTCGAAGAAGTACTGGCGTTACTGATCGTTACGAACTGATCGCCGGGGATGTCTGCCATCGTGAAGATGGGAGGATCAACGCCATCATTGAAGAACGTCGTTCCCAGATTGCCTCGCGGCAAACCGAGAGCAACATCGCCCAAGTTTCCCGCACCAGAAATTTGATTGGAGATAAAATCGTGGCCAGCGCCGTTGATGAAAGCGAGTAGGCGGATGTCGTTACCGCTACCTGCCGTAGCACCGATTTCTGAAAGAGGAATGCTGAACTCGATACCTGTCGTAACCGCAGCCGGGTCATCTTCGCCAGAAACGATAGCAAACTCATCCGGGTCTGTCATTGTAGCACCACTGCCAAGCACACCGGCAATGTTGCTGTTATCGACGGCGAGCCGTAGATCAACAAAGTTATCGAAATTGCGGTGACTGCTGGCATTGGTAGCGATCTCAAGTGGATCAATATCCAGTGCAAACTCCAGCTCTCGGGCCACACAGCCGGCGCCCGTGTCATCCGTGCAGCCACCGTTGGCGCTCAGAGCATAGGTGCGATCAATCAACTCGCCTTGACTCAATCCAGGCAGAGCGGCAGCGATCAGCGCCTCGGTATTACCGGGCGAACCTCCTGGAGCGAAGGCAAAATCTCCGAGAGTCGTCCCGCGATTAAAATTGTCGGCCCAAGCACTATAGTCACCCGCGTCGATGGTGCCGCTGGCGTCGCCATCGGCTCCTGTGCCGTTGGCAACAGTATCCCCTA
>JAJRUA010000416.1 GCA_024278035.1 Planctomycetota bacterium
ACCGTTGGCACGATCACCGAGATTTACGACTTCCTCCGCGTGCTCTATGCCCGTGTTGGCCAAGGGCATTGTCCCGAGTGTGGCGAAGCGATCACGGCTCAGTCACGCGAACAAATTTTGGGCCGTATTCTTGCACTGCCGGCGAAGACGCCGTTCTCCGTTCTTGCACCGGTCGTCAGGCGACAGAAAGGTGAACATCGTGATCTGCTCGAAGACTTAATAAAAAAAGGTTTCGTTCGAGCAAGGGTCGATGGCCAAGTCGTCTCCCTCTCCGACGATCTGGCGCTCGATCGGCAAATGCGGCACGATATTGAGGTGGTCGTCGATCGACTCATCTCCGGTCCGACGATCCGAAGTCGCTTGGCCGAGGCGGTAGACGTGGCTCTCAAGCTGGGGCACGGTGCGTTGATCGTTGCCGCGGAGCAAGAAGAGAACCCGGAAGAGAGCCGTGTTGTCCCCGACCATGGTGAGGAGGAAGCGCCCTCCCGTAGCAAAAAAAAACAACGCACGGGTCTCCAGCCGGGCGATCTTGCCCTCTCTGCCGACTTCGCTTGCAACGCTTGTGGCCTGTCCTTCGATCCGCCTACACCGCAACTTTTCAGTTTCAATAGCCCGCAGGGGATGTGCCTTGAATGCGATGGCTTGGGCGAGTTTTACTCTTTTGATCCTGAACGTTTGGTTGAGGACCCCTCGAAATCGTTCGCCCAAGGTTGCTTCGCTCTGATCGGCAAGTGGAAGGAGCTTGGTCGATGGAAACGGCATATTTTTAAGGGAGTGGCCGACACAATCGAGCGAAAGCTGTCGCTTGAAGAGGGAGCGTTGCTCGAAACCGCATGGGAAGAGCTGGCCCCGGAACATCAAGAACTTTGGCTTTGGGGCACCGGGTCGGAACATATTACGTTCACCTGGCGTGCCGGCAAGGCAAGCCAAAAGTATGGCGGAGAGTTCGAGGGAATCCTTCCTGAGCTATTAGAAAAATACCGCACGTCGCAAAGCCAAACGCAGATCAAGCAGCTTGAAAAATACATGCGAGTGATCGCTTGCCCCGACTGCGCGGGCAAGCGGCTCAATCCACAGGCGCGTAGCGTGCGGCTAACGACAACCCATAAGCGATTCGCTGGCGACGCGGCCACCAAGAGCCTTCCTGAGGTAAGCCATCTGGCCATCGAAGAGGCGATCGACTTTTTCGAGGGCCTCCAGCTCAACCGGGGGCAGCAAGTCATCGCGACGGAGGTGGTCAAAGAGGTACGCGGTCGGCTTGGATTCCTTGCCGGTGTGGGGCTAGAGTACCTGTCGCTCGATCGAACGGCACCGACCCTTTCGGGGGGCGAGACGCAACGTATTCGATTGGCTGGACAGGTCGGCTGCGGCCTGGTGGGTGTGCTTTATATTCTCGACGAACCTTCGATTGGCCTCCACCCGCGCGACAACGACCGACTCTTGGATACGCTCAAACGTCTGCGCGATCTGGGCAACACGGTTGTTGTTGTTGAGCACGACGAAGACACCATGCGCGCTGCCGATCACTTGATCGACTTTGGCCCAGGGCCGGGCGTCCACGGCGGCGAAGTGGTCGCAACCGGCACGGCTCAGCAGATCATGAAAGAAAAGCGGAGCCAGACGGGGGCGTTTTTGAGTGGGAAACGGAAGATCGAGATCCCCCAACAGCGGCGTCTGACGGAAGAGGGAAAATGGAATCCAAGTTACGTCGAGAAATCGACCGCCATCAAGCGGTCAGAACTCCGTATCCCCGATTCCGACTTCGCATCACTTCGCATTCTTGGTGCCCGACATAATAATCTAAAAAACGTGGACATCTCGATCCCGCTCGGTGCGTTTGTCTGCGTGACAGGCGTTTCGGGATCCGGCAAGTCTTCGATGGTGAACGACATCCTCATGGAGTCGCTCCGTTGCGAACTGATGCGCGGCAAGGGAGAGCCGGGAGAGCATGACCGAATCGAAGGGATTGAGCATCTCGACAAAGTGATCGCGATCGATCAATCACCCATTGGCCGGACGCCGCGCTCGAACCCGGGCACTTATATCAAAGTGTTCGATGATATTCGCTCGCTTTATGCCCAGCTTTCAGAGTCCAAGCGGCGAGGCTACAAGCCGGGGCGGTTCAGCTTCAATGTGGCGGCGGGTCGGTGTGAAGCGTGCGATGGCAACGGGGCGAACAAGCTCGAAATGGACTTCCTAGCCGACGTTTGGGTCACTTGCCAAGTTTGCCAAGGAAAGCGTTTCAATCGTGAGACGCTACAGGTGGAGTACAAGGGAGCTTCGATTGCCGATGCGCTAGAGATGGACATTGTCCGGGCGATCGAACATTTTGAAGCGATTCCTCAAATCCACCACAAACTGAACACGCTTCATGCGGTGGGGCTCGATTACCTAAAGCTAGGCCAACCTTCGCCAACTCTTTCCGGCGGCGAAGCCCAACGGATTAAGCTCGCCAAAGAACTGGTCAAAAAATCGACCGGCAAAACGCTCTATGTTCTCGATGAACCGACCACGGGACTCCACTTTGCCGATATCGACATGCTGCTAAAAGTCTTGCACGGGTTTGTGGATGCGGGCAATACGGTACTGGTGGTTGAGCACAACCTCGATGTGATTAAGACGGCGGACTGGATCATTGATATTGGGCCCGAGGGGGGGGCGGGGGGCGGCCAAGTGGTGAGGTGCGGGACGCCAGAGGCCGTTACGAAGGAGGGAGGGGGAGGCCAGAAGAAACAATCCCTTAGAAGCTACACTGCCGAGGCGCTTGCGCCGCTGCTGAATGGTGAGGCCGATAAGAAAAAAGAGGCCAAATCCGCTAAGAAGAAGTCCGTTCGGGAGATCAAGGCGATTGAGGTGCGGGGGGCTCGGCAGCATAATCTACGCGGCGTCGATGCCACGATCCCTCGCGACCAGATGACCGTTTTCTGCGGACCGAGTGGTTCAGGAAAATCTTCGCTGGCGATGGATACGATCTACGCCGAGGGACAGCGGCGTTATGTCGAATCGCTCGGCAGCTACGCCCGGCAATTTGTCGGACAAATGCAAAAACCGGCGCTCGAGCACATCGAAGGACTCTCGCCCGCTATTGCAATCGAGCAACGTACGGTTGGCCATACGCCCCGTTCAAGCGTTGGAACGGTTACGGAAATCTACGATTACTTTCGGGTGCTTTACGCCCGAATTGGCCTGCCGCACTGCCCCGATTGTGACAAACCGATCGGCACCCAAACGGCCGACCAGGTGACCGATAAAATTATGGCCGAACCACAG
>JAJRUA010000417.1 GCA_024278035.1 Planctomycetota bacterium
TACGGGGAATCTGATGTCCCTACTATTTCAGTTTGCCAATTCAGTTGTTTTGGCGATTGGTCTCTTCGTGCGCGGGGTCCTCTTGCATACCATTTTCTTGCACCGTGTTTTCTTGCACCTCGTTTTCTTGCACTGCGCTATCGTGTGCAGGCGGCTCTTCATCGTCGGTCTTGTCGGCAGGCAACACCTGGGCGAGTGTCTTCGCGATAGCAATGGATTTTTTCACGCCTTCGTCCAACTCGAACTTCAGTCGGGGCGTGTAGCGGGTGTCAATGCGTTCAATAATTTTTGATTGCAAGTAGCCAGCCGCACTGTCCAAGCCTCGGATAGCCAGTTTTTGTTTGTTGTCGTCTCCCATGACGGAGACATGAATTTTTGCCATCCGCATGTCACCAGCGACTTCGACACGGGTGACCGTGACATTCTCAACGCGCGGGTCCTCAAGGTCCGTGAGAATCGTCATAGCAATGACCTCACGAATTGCCTCGGCAGCTTTTAGGATTCGACGTGATGGCATGGGGAATTGGTTTGCAGTATCAGAAGGCAGTGAGCTCCTGCCGAGTCGTCGGCAGATATTGGAGTTGCCGGTCCACTCAAGTTAGTCATCAAAGCTACGGCTGATCTCTTCAATTTTGTAAACTTCGAGTAAGTCGGCTTCCTTGATGTCATTGAAACCGGCGAGTTTGATGCCACATTCGTAGCCTTCGCGAACTTCCTTCACGTCGTCTTTTTCACGTCGGAGTGTGGCGATGGGGTACTCGCCGATGATGGTGTTTTCGCGGATGACACGGGCACGAGCATTGCGTTCGACGACCCCTTGCAAGACACGGCAACCTGCGACCGTGCCAAGGCGGCTGATCTTGAAGACCATTTGCACCAAGACGCGGCCAAGTTCTTTCTCGCGTTTTTCGGGCTTGAGCATCCCTTCCATTGCCGCTTTCAAGTCATCCGTGATTTTGTAGATGATATTGTAGCGACGGACCTCGACACCCAGCTCTTGTGCCTTGGAACGGGCCCTATCGTCGGCCACCACATTGAAGGCAAGAATTACCGCTTCCGAAGCGTCGGCCAGGAGGATGTCTCCCTCGGTCACCCCCCCCACGCTCTTCTGCAAAATCCGAAGTCGAACTTCGGGATGCTCCAGCTTCAGCAGTTCTTTTTCGATCGCTTCGATCGAGCCACGAACATCCGCTCGCAGGATGAGGTTAAGTGTCTGGACTTCGTTGGCACCTTCAAGTCGGTCGAACAGCGTGTCGAGCGTCGCTTGCTGGAAGCCGATGGCACCGAGATGATCGGTTCGTTCTTCATGGGCACGTGTCTCCGCAATTTCGCGAGCTTGCGCTATATCGTCGAGCACATAAAGTTGCGCACCAGCCGAGGGGGCAATGTCGAGACCCGTGATATTGACCGGCACACTTGGCCCTGCTTCTTGCAGACGAGTACGCGGGGGGAGCGGGTTTGTCATCGCTTTGATTTTGCCATAGGCATCGCCACAGACAACGATATCGCCGACACGGAGCGTTCCGGTTTGGACAAGCACTTTCGCCACGATGCCCCGGTCGGCGTCCTGTTGACTCTCAAGGCAAGTGCCGATGGCGGCCCGGTCTGGGTTGGCTCGGTATTCGTGAAGCTCGGCAACGGTGAGAATTGTATCGAGAAGCTCATCCATGCCTTCCCCGGTGATGGCACTGGTTTTGACCACTTCGATATCGCCACCCCAAGCACTCGGCAGCAAGTCATTCGTGGCCAAATCTTGCATTACCTTGTTTTCATCGACTCCCGGGAGATCGATCTTATTGAGCGCCACAACGATCGGCACGCCAGCCGCTTTGGCGTGGCTGATGGCTTCTTCGGTTTGCGGCATCACACCGTCGTCCGCCGCAATCACCAGCACAATAATGTCGGTGACTCCCGCACCACGGGCACGCATTTCGGTAAATGCTTCGTGGCCCGGCGTATCGACGAACGAGATCGGTTTGCCATCTTTCTCGATTTGATAGGCACGGATGTGCTGGGTAATGCCTCCACTTTCGCCACTGACTACGTCGATGCCGATCAATTTATCAATGAGCGACGTTTTACCATGATCCACATGGCCGAGGAACGTAAGGACCGGTGCGCGTGGTTGGAGCGAATCTTCGGGATCCTCTTGTTCGTCCAGCTTGGTGAGCACCTTGTCTTCAAGCGTTTCTGGCTGGATGAAATCAACCTCCGCATCGAGCGACTCCGCGACGAACTCGGTTAGCTCCAGATCCATCGTGGCGTTGATGGTGGTCATCACGCCCTCTTCCATCAGCAACCGAAGGATCGAAACGGCTGGAACGCCGGCGGCTTCGGAGAGTTCTTTCACCGTACAGGGGAGTTGCACCGCAATGCGGTCTTTACGCGGGGCGGCGGTGTTGATGCCAGAGCGTCGGGTCCGACGCATGATCCGGCGCGGTCGCATTCCCCCGCGACCACCGCGGCGATTGCGGCTGAGTTGGCGTTGTTCGCGGCCACCAAGCATGGGTGTCCCCGAACCTTTGCCAGCCGCTCCACGCCCACGTCCCGCCCCTTCGGCGGCCTCTTTGTCCTTGAGGCGTGCTGCTTCGAGAGTCCGTTCGGCTCGCTTGAGTTGGGCCGCAAGTGGCTTGGCCCCGCCACGAGCCCCGAGGACATCGGCGGGCAATTTCATGTCGGGCTTTTGCGCGGGCCCCTCGTCGACCTTTTTCGGCTTTGCTTCCGCTTTCTTTTGGACCGTCGGCAGGGCCGCCAATTTTACAACAGGGCGTGCCTTGGGCGTGCCATCTCCCGACTTACGACCTCCGCTGCCACTCGGCTTGGCGCCGATAACCGGCATCTTACCCGACCCGCCACTTGTCGCGTTGGGGTGGACCATTCGTGCCAGCGGTCCTGGACGCGAGAGGTCGGTTTTGCGAGCTTCATCCGATGCCGAGGGGGCTGCTGAAGGTGCTGAAGGTGTCGCCGGGGACGCCGCTGGAGGCGCTGCTGGAGACGATGCCTCCGCAGCTTCTTTTGAATCGCTTTCAGGCTGGATGGGAGGCGGAGTTTTTTCTCCTTCGTCCCCGCTTGCGGGGGTATCGCTGGTTGGGCCAACATCTGCTGGGCCATCATCTATTGGACGACCACCTGCGGAGCGGCTTATTTCTGCCGATCGGCCTGCCTTGGGAGCTGCAAGCGTGCGGAGCTTGGCCCCGCGGTCGGGGCCGGTAGGACGCTCCATGACCGGATGTTTCGGATCTTTCTTTTTCTTGGCAGTGGCGGTACCCCCGCCTGATCCACCTTTGAGGTAGTCCTTGACCTTGGAGACCTCGTCGTCAGACAGGCTTGCTAAAGCCGATCCCTTTCCTGTCACACCGGCGCGGGTACAGACATCGACTAGCTCTTTGCTGTCGATGTTGATTTCTTTTGCGAGTGCGTAAATGCGAACCGCCAAACTTCATACTCCGTGCTATTGTGCCGTAGGGCAATGCACGGGCGTTGAGCCACGCACTGACCTGAGGCACTGTCATAAGAAACAGCGCTAAGACGAGCGGCGGTTCGCGATAGACTCACCCAATCTCTTGGCGAGTCTTTTTCTCTCCAGTAGAAGAGAAGCATCATTCACAATCACGAAACCATTCCGCACGCCTCCACGTTGGTGGCAGAGCAACCTCTTTTCAGGGGCCGCACCGCCGGATAGGTGTTTACTACACGTTCCAAAATCATCTGGTACTTCGGTCCTTCTCGGCCGCTGGATACTTCCGGATAGGTTCTGGGATAGGTGTTCAGTTAGCCTTCTTTCTCTGCTCTGTTCGAATCCCCGTTGGGGCCCGCTGCCTTTTGGACCCGTTGGCTCTTAGGACCGCTGAGAGCCGGCTTGTCGGCACAGCCATCACAGACCTGCAATTATGCCATGCTTATGGGGGTCATGGGGAGGGGCCACCCAAAAACTCCAGAGAAAATCCCCAATCGTTTGATGGGAGTTGCTCAAAGGGCCCCCTGTCTATTCCCCCGCTTCCGTTCCAGGTCCGCTTACGTCTCCTCTCAGGCCTAGGTTGGCTCCTCAGAGGCTGCTTCAGCCTCGGTTTCTGCCTTGGTTTTAGCCTCTACCTCATCGGTGTTGGCCTCTATCTCAGCCGTGGCAGGGGCCTCCTTTTTTGCCGCTTCTTCGGTGATGTCCTCCGCGGTATCTTGCTCGGTGGCAGTCGCCTCGGCGGCCTCCCCTGACTCAGAATCACTCTCCTCAGCGGGAGCATCTGGGTCGATCCCGGCTGCCTCGGCTGCCGCTTTGTCTGCCCTAGCTTGTTGTTCGTTCAGCCGTTCTTGCTCACGCTTGAGGCGGCGAGCGCTGGCTGCTGCTGCTTCGGCCTCCTCGGCACGAGCTTCGGCCTGCTCGACAATCGAATCGACTTGCTCTGCCGTCAGGCCGCCAATTTCCATCAAGTCATCGGGCTCAATAATCGAAAGGTCATCGTAGCTGAGGAAGCCCTCCTCAACCAATTTTTCTGCCACCTCCATCTCCAATCCTTCGATCGAAGCGTAGCCAGCGATCGCTCGGTCGATCGACTCGGCCAGTTCTTCTTGGGTCATAATCTCGATGTCCCAGCCAGAGAGCTTGCTCGCAAGGCGGACATTCTGACCACGTCGGCCAATCGCCAGTGACAGATTGTCTTCTTGCACCAGAGCAATGGCTCGGCCCAACATCTTGCAGAGAATCACCTGATCAACATCGGCCGGTTGAAGAGCATTGGGGATAAGCACTTCAAGGTCCTCATCCCAGCGGACAATATCGATGCGTTCCCCTCCCAGTTCATCGACGATGTTTTTGATCCGATTGCCACGCACACCGACGCATGCCCCGACGCAATCGACTCGCGAATCGCTACTGATAACAGCGATCTTCGATCGATAGCCCGGCTCGCGCGACATGGCACGAATCTCGATGATGCCGTCCGCAATCTCAGGAATCTCTTGCTCAAACAATCGCTGGACAAGCGCCGGCATCTTCCGGCTGAGGATCACTTTCACACGGCTGCCTGCCTTGCGAGCTTCGTACACGGTGGCCCGAACGCGCTCGTTCACATGGTGCGTCTCGCCAGGAATCTGTTCGCTACGAGGCAAGAGCGCTTCGACATTGCTTAGGGCGACCGTCGCGGCGGCCCCTTCGTACCGATGGATCACGCCGCTAACCATTTGGCCGACAAGATCGTTGTACTCTTCGTACAGCGCGTCACGTTCTGCTTCGCGGATTTTCTGGATCATCACCTGCTTGGCCGTCTGGGCACCAATGCGGCCAACGACTTCTTCCGAGTCGAGCTTCTCGCCATTGCAGGAGGCATCGATTTCACCCGTATCACGATGAATCGAGACGGTGATTTCCGCCTCTTCGCCATAGTACTTGAACAGAGCGGAGACGAGTGCCTGTTCGATCCCTTCAAAAACAACTTCGGGGTTGATGTTCTTGTCGCGATGGATCGCATCAACGATCCGAAGGATTTCGCTAGGATTCATGGCGTAGGACTCCTTGGGTGATGTTTATGCCCATCACAGGCGGTTCGAATTGTCTAAATTGTTAAATTGTCAGCTTTTCACGACAGAAAAAGCCGACCCTGGGGTCGGCTTCACTGCAATGCGGACGTGCGTAGAACGGCTGCACAACCTACAGAGTACTACGGTAGGGGACGAAACGTGGGCTGTCAAGCTTGGGGCCGACGCTCTCTATCAGCAAGGAAATAGCAGCCTCTGGCTCGGGGCTGGGGTTCTCAAGGGCCTCAACCCCCGGCTTGCGCCGGGGGCGATGCCTTCAGAAAGTCGGTGTCTTTTTTAGAATCGACGACGTCCGATCCCACTCAGCAGAGCAAGTCCTGCTAGAAGCAACGTCCCCGGCTCGGGGATACCCACAGCGATGCTCGCTGCTAAGCCGGTGAAGTTTTGCCCCCCCTCGGCGACAAGACCGAACGCATCAATCGTGCCAACACCGGTGTAGGAGATCAACAAAAAGTCCAGGGGCGAAGCACTGCTGAGAACAATGGAGCCAAAGGAGGCAAAAATTGTGTCGTTAACAAGATCAACTTGAAGGCCGTTGGTAACGCCGCCTGTGAAGGGGTTGTTTCCTGGAAGAGCGATATCGAAGGTTGCTGCATCGACAAGAGCGACCGCCGTGATGTCAAGGCCGCCAAGTCCAGAAACAGCGGCGGCGAGTTCGGTTGCAATCGGTCCCGTGCCGCTGGGGGTGACTTGTAACGTTACGGTGCCGTCGAGATTATCGACAAAGCCAATCGTTGGGGCCGCAATAGCAGGCGAAACAAAAAGGAGGCAGCCAACAGCTACCAGGGCGAATCGGTTCCAAGTCATGAGGTCACTCGTTGTTCTAGAAAGGGGGCGGTAGGAAAATAGGAAAAGGTCAGAACGTCTGTCCTATGCCTTACTAGGCCGAAGTGAAGCAACCGTTGTCACGCGCGTCCCACCGGCTGCTGCGGTAGCCGGTGGAGACCTTTTGTGATTCGGTTGCTTCTCGCAGGGGGTTAGCGATTGCGGGCTCGCCCCAGAAGCAAGCTGAAACCGCCTGCGACGATCAGCACCAACGCCCCCGGCTCGGGAACGGCGTTCGAGGCAGTAGGTGCTGGCTGGCCGAAGTTGGAGGCCCACACACTGTAGTCGAGAGCATCCACCGTGCCATCGTTGTTGCCATCAGCCGCTAAGCCCGCGCCGGTTTGATTTTGGGTGTCACGCCAGACCGTATAGTCGGCGGCATCAACGGCGCCGTCTCCGTTGTAATCCCCGGCAGGGGGGAGCGCGACAGTCCAGCTTCCCGTGGCCTCAAAGTTGCCGATGAACTCCGCATCCAGGGTGAGCGGGTCTCCGTTGGCCGTGTCTTGGAACCGGATGAAACGGTTAATGGGAAAAATAACGGTCGTGTCGTAGGTGACACTAAGTGCCGAGCGAGCCGTCTCGGTCGTTACCACCGATCCGTTCCCTGTCCCGAGCCCCCAAACGGGCGTCACGGTAAGGTCGATCGTCTGATTGGACAGACCGCTAATGACGTACTGACCCTGGTCGAGAAGCATGCGACTTTCACTAGCGTCGAATTGTCCGCCTGTGACGGGGCTAGGGGGTTGCAACGTTTCCAGCGTCCCGGAGATATCGGTTCCGTTTATTTGTAGCAGGGGAGGGAAGTCAAAGTTTACATCACTAAAATCGATTTCCCCGCCCGTAAAATCAATGCCGGTTATTACCGCATCGGCCCCGACGAACGAGTATTGAAAATCGACTTCCATATCGCCCGTCGCAACCGAGGTGTCGGTATCCGTTCCCAGCGAGGCGATGATAACCGCCAAGTCAAAAGTGTTGGCTGTGGGGGTCGCGGGAACGAGCTGAAGCACAACTCCCTCTGCCGATCTAAGGGGTAATGCCAGTGTGAGGGCAACGAGGGCTCCCAACGTTGCTAACTGAAATGGCGCTAACTGAAACGGCGGACGAAAAGCTGGTTCTAGGCGGGTGGCATGCATGAGGGGGGTCCATCGAAGTAGAATTGTTCCGGAAAAATCCCAAGAAAGGCCAAAGAAAGCCAGTCACTCGATCGAAGAGGTGAGGGTGCGCCTGGATCACCCCTCCCTTACAATCATCACCCACGGTAACACTTTCCTTTCAGGGTGTAAACCAGATGAGAAACGGGTTATTCCACCCTTCTTCGTCCCGGAAGTAAGCCGATGCCCATGCAGGGACAACAAGCCCCCGGCTTGCGCCGGGGGCTAGGATTGTACCGAACGTGCTTCCGCACACTTGGGCAATAGCCGCCGGCGCAAGCCGGGGGTTCGCTAGACGCCGCGTGACACACAAACGGCCGCCGCTTGGCCCTGCGGTGTCGTACTGATGGCAACAAAACTATCGCCCGTCGGTTCATTCGCTTCGGTCACGATACGCAAACCACACTCGGGTTCTGCCTTCGTATGATTGAGCGTGCGAGGCAGGTGCCCGTGCTCAAGGGCCATCAGGCTGCCGACCAATTCAACAAGGCCCGAACCCGCACCCAGATTGCCAAAGTAACTCTTGAGTGCGATGACTGGCGTGTTGTCTGCCGCATCGCCAAGCACTGAGCGGAGCGCAGTGGCTTCGTCTCGATCACTTTCGATCGTTCCGAGGCCGTGGGCGTTGATGTGGCCAATGTCGTCGGGGGAAAGGTTGGCATCCTTGAGAACCGCATGTACCGCACCGGCGATGGCCACATCGTTGCGACCCTTGAGCGGTTCCTTGCTGTGGGGGCTCTCGGTGACAGTGCTCGTGCCGAAGCCGAGGACTTCGCCATAGATTTTTGCGCCACGTGCCTGGGCCGCTTCGAGCGATTCAAGAACGACCATGCCGGCCCCTTCGCCACAGACCATGCCGGTCCGATCGACATCGAACGGACGGCTGGCCGTTGTGGGATCCTCGGCTTCGGCAAGTGTCTCAGTTTGCAAAGCGTGGACCGCTTGCAGGGGCATAACGCGCGTGCCGGTCGCACCGGCCACCATGCGGTCGGCACTACCGCGTGCAATGATTCGCATTGCTTCGCCAATTGCCATCAGGCCACTCGACTCACGCATGGTGAGCGAGTTGCTCGGTCCGCGCAGGTCGTTGTAAATTGCAATGTGACTGGACGGCATGTTGGGCAAATAGCGAAGCATCCATAGCGGCTGCATATCGCGCAGCCCTTTGCCGCCCCATTGCGAGTAGTCGAACTGGCCGTTGGTGGCGCACTTAGCCATGGCGTCGGCGTAATCGTCGGGCAGGGTGAGCATGTAGTCGCTTCCCAAGAGGACTCCGACCCGTTCCGGATCAAAATGGCCCTTGGCAGCCGCCGAATCGCCCAGTGCCAACTGCGCCGAGGCGACGGCCATTTGCGTCTCGCGACACATGAGCTTGAGCCCCTTGCGGATCGCCTTTTTCTCGGCCTTTTCAAGTGGTCCAAAGTCGCCAATCACGCCGGTAAATTGTGGTGCCAAGGCGGCTATAGACGGAGGCGGATCGGTCGCTTCGCGGCGTACTACCCCACTACGGCCAGCCGATAGGGCATCCCACAGCTCCGTCGCGGAGGAACCAAGGGGAGAAATCAAGCCGACGCCA